>JBPCPZ010000014.1:0-16785 GCA_050998655.1 Actinomycetota bacterium | reverse complement strand
TTGGCGCGTAGCGATAGACGACTTCGTCGAACGTTGTCTTGGTGTCGAGCATCATCGCGTGAAGCTCGCCTTCGGCTTCTACTCCGGCTGCGGTGAATTTGCGGCGGTTGACCTTCGTGGGAGCGTTGTCTAGCTCCTTCAGCCCGAGCGAGGACGCCAAGCGCCGGGCCGGGTCGATCGTCAAGACTGCAGTCTTCTTTCCTTCGGAAGCGGCTCGCAGGGCGATCGCTGCAGCCGTGGTGGTCTTTCCTACCCCGCCCGCCCCGGCGCACACGATGACCTGTTTAGTAGCCGTGATTCGCTGAATTGGGTTCACAGCTCTTGGATCTTTGTTTCGATCTCGTCCGCCAGCGTTTCGATGTCGGGCAGCGCCAATCCTGAGCCGAACAGGTGAGGCAACTTCACGATCGGCCGCGTCGCAGTTTTTCCCAGGATCCTGAGATGCTTTGCTTGAATTGCGCTGCGCGCCTCCAGAAAGGAGGCGTACCCGTTGAGCGCTTCGAAGTCCTCCTTGTCGAGACGCAAGCCGACCGAGTCGGCACAAGACTGCAGTGATGAGGGCTTAGAGAGAAGGGCGAAGTGCTCGTCGCTTAGAGAGTCTTCATAGACGCCGTTGGCAAAAGTCACTCCCTGCGAGACCCCGAGCTCGTCGTCCAGTTTTTGTGACGTCTCCAGAGTCTCCGCCACCGGCATCTCCTCCGGCAGCGTCACCAGATGTGCGATGGAGCGAGCGGGGTTCGTAAGCATCTCGGTGAGCCAGTCCGCCTGGCGTTTGATGGGCCCCACTTGAACCGCGTCCGCCAGCCCCATGGGGGCCGCGAGAAAAGCAATCATGTGGCCCGCTGCGGGGGCGTCCACGATGATCGTGTCGAAGTCGTAACGGCGCCCGCCTGGGGCCCGGTTCTGCTCCAGGTACCAGATCTTGCCGAGCACGAGTATGTCCTTGAGGCCGGGGGCAGCGGTCGTGATGTAGTCGGTGAAATGCGTGCTGGTCAGCACCTTTGACACACGCTTCATGTGGTACTGGACCTCGAGGTACTCGGCGAGGGCATCCTCGGGCATAACGTTCAGCGCCCATACTCCGGGGGACAGCTCGGAGGGTTCGTAGCTCGGCTCGGAGGCCCCGAACAGCTGAGGCAGGCTGCCCTTGTGGTCGATCTCGGCGACACAGACCTTGTATCCGGCGCGGGCCGCCACCAGCGCCAGAGCCGCCGAGACGGTCGTCTTGCCTACCCCTCCCTTGCCGCAGACGATGTGAATTCGAGGGGCCAGGAAGTCGGGGATTTCCATCGGGAGATTCTTATCGCACCGGACGGGGGCCGGGTTGCGCCCGCGGCGGCCTTGTTCCTGTTCGGGGGCCGAGTGCGAGGGTCGCACAGTTGACCATCGGCGGCCCCGAACCCCTAAACCTTTTTCCAGGATTTGCCGATGATCTCTGCACACAACTCAGCCGGCGATAGGAGACATTCGCAAAATGGTCCGTCACCTCAAGGTCCTTACGATCAGCATGGTTTTTACGACTGTGGCCATGGGGTTTGCCTATGCCTTACCCAGCGCGTTGCGCGGCGCCGCTTCTCAGGCGTCGGAGGAGCTCGAGATGGTCGAGGAGGGAGAGCCCACCGGGGAAGTGGCCGCCCAGGAGACCGAAGGCGACACTGGGGTCGAGTCCGATGATGAGGGGTCCGAGGGCGAAAGCTCCGAGGAGGCGGGAGGAACCGCCCAGGGTCATAACCACGGCGCGGTGGTGTCCGTCGCTGCCCACTGCTCCGTCAAGGGCCGAGCCCACGGGGAGCTCGTGCGGGAAGTCGCCCGGAGCAAAGACATGACCGTCGCGGAAGCGGAGGAGGCCTGTAAGGCCGCCGTCGCAGCCCAAGAAGACGGGGTCAAGCCCGGCAAGCACGCCAAGCCCGAGAAACCGGCCAAACCCGGCAAGCCCGCCAAGCCTGCCAAGCCCGCCAAGCCCGATAAGCCCGCCAAGCCTGCCAAGCCCGCCAAGCCCGATAAGCCCGCCCGACCCGACAAGCCCGCCAAACCCGTGAAGCCTGTCACTCCCCAGCCCACCAAACCCAATAAGCCTGCCACGCCCGATAAGACCGCTACGACAGGCGGATCGGACAAGCCCGACAAGCCGAAGAAGCCTCACTAGCCGCGACGGCACGCCGGCGGTCGGCTGAGGTCCGGCCGAAGAGTTACTCACAGGGCTGAGCCGGCGTTTGACGCCGGATCGATGACAATTGGGCAATGCCCCTCAGCCGTCGCCGCCTGCACGCCGCCTGGGTCGCCGCGCTGCTGGTCGCCTCACTTCTTCTGATCGCCTCTCCCTCCCAGGCGCAAAAACCAGCTTCTCGCATCGTCGACCTCGTAGAGGTGCGAGGGCTGATTGATCCCCCGATGGCCTCCTATCTGCAGGAGAGACTGAGGGGGGCTGCGGATGATGGGGTTCATGTGCTGATCATCCAGCTGGACACGCCGGGCGGGCTCGACATCGCCATGCGAGATATCGTCCAGATGATCACGAACTCCACGGTGCCGGTGGTCGTCTGGATCGCCCCGCGCGGGGCGCAGGCGGCCTCCGCCGGAACCTTCATCGCCTATGCCGGACACCTGACCTATGCGGCTCAGGACACTGTGCTGGGCGCCGCCACGCCGGTGAGCCTGGGGTCGGAGCTGTCACCGGCGCTCGAGCGGAAACTGACAAACAACGCCGCGGGCTACCTACAGGAGCTTGCCCGGACACGCTCTCGAAACGCTGATTGGGCGGAGAGCGCGGTGAGGGACGCAGCCACGATCGGCGCCACCGAGGCAGCCGAGATCGATGTAGTCGACGGTATCTCCTCGACACTTAGAGATCTTCTCGAACGATTGGATTCTCAGCGAGTGGAGGTCTCTGCGTCCGAGCCCGTCGTTCTGGATACGTGGGACGAGGAGGCGCAGGCTCCCAATGTGACTATTCGCTTTCAGGGGCTGGGTCCCGTCGAGAGGCTTCTGCATGCGGTCACCAGCCCCGAGCTCGCCTTCATGCTGCTTCTGGTAGGGATCTTCGGGTTGATCTTCGAGATCTACAACCCCGGTATCGGGCTGGCCGGCATCCTCGGCGCGGTTGCGCTCATTCTCGGCTTCTACGCCCTGTCGGTGCTCCCCACCAACTGGACCGGTGTCCTCCTGATCGTGGCGGCGGTCGGGCTCCTGGTCATCGACCTCCATACGGGGGGTCTGGGTGCGCTCACCGTCGGGGGGTTCGCCGCGCTCGTTGTTGGGGGGCTGATCCTGTTCTCCGGTGCCCCCCCGGCGTTGCGCTTGAGCCTGTGGGCGGTGGCGGCGGCAGTGGGGCTCACCGCGCTGTTCTTCATCTCGGTCATGACGGCCGCTCTGAGAGTTCGGCTGCGGCGTCCGATCACCGGTGAGGAAGCCATGGTCGGTAGGGTAGGGGAGGCCAAGACCGATATCGCTCCGGAGGGAACGGTGTTGTCTAAGGGAACCTTGTGGCGGGCCCGCACCATGGAGACGGGCATTGCAGCAGGCTCCCAGGTGAAGGTAATGGCGACCGAGGGGCTGGTCCTATTGGTCGAGCCCCTGCATGGAGGCGAGGACCACGAGGCCGCGCCGCGCGTGGCCGCAAAGGAGGAGAGATGAGCCCCATCGTGTGGGGAGTTGTAGCGGTAGTGGTGTTGATCCTCGCGGCGTCCTCAGTGCGAATCGTCCAGGAGTACGAGCGCGCCGTCATCTTTCGGCTTGGCCGCGTCGCGTCTGGTGCCAAGGGGCCCGGTCTCTTCTTCATCATCCCGATCATCGACCGCATGGTGAAGGTCAACCTCCAGATCGTGACCCTCGACGTGCCACCCCAGGACGTCATCACCAAGGACAACGTCACGGTCAAGGTGAATGCGGTCGTCTACTTTCAGGTGTTCGAGCCGGTGAAGGCTGTGGTGGAGATCCAGAACTATTACTTCGCCACCTCGCAGATAGCCCAGACCACTCTGCGGGCGGTGCTCTGCAAGGTCGACCTCGACCAGATCCTGACCGAACGGGACAGGCTGAATCAGGACATCCAGCGCATCATCGACGAGCTCACCGACCCCTGGGGCGTCAAGGTCTCTTTGGTCGAGATCAAGGACGTCGACCTCCCGCTCGAGATGCAGCGGGCCATGGCCAAGGCAGCCGAGGCAGAGCGCGAGCGGCGGGCCAAGATCATCAACGCCGAGGGCGAATACCAGGCTTCCGAGCGGTTGGCCCAGGCAGCGGAGGTTATTTCCCGCCATCCCATCGCCTACCAGCTGCGCTTCCTCCAGACGATCACCGACGTCTCGGCGGAGAAGAACTCGACCCTGGTTGTCCCCGTACCGATCGAGCTGCTCAAACCGTTCGAGGCGGCCTTCGGGCGAGACATGTCGGCGTTTACGGGCGGCGGCGATGAGGGGCCCGGGGGCAAGGGAGGCGCGGCCGCTCGAGAGTAAGGTTTTTCATCGCTCTTTGGTAAGAGCCCGCCCATGGCCCGCGTTTGTACTAAACGTTGGGTTGCTCAGTCGACTCGGCGGTTCAGCGCAGCAGCAATACCCCGGGTCAGTGGCGTCCGCTCGATTTCCTCCAGCGGATGCGGCAGCGCCAACGACCAATTCGAGCGCTCCTGCGGCGTTGTTCCCGGCTGGTTGGGGCGTTCGGAGACCTCGAGGGCGTCTTCGAGGGTTGCGATCAGCAAGGCGCTGGGCGCGGCCCCCAGCAAGTTGTAGGCGCCCCGCACCACCTCCCCGATCGGAGCGCGCCGGTCTAGACCGAGGCGGCGACCGAGGCGCTCGATGATCGCCTCGGTGCCGGCCTCGTCGGGCTCGAGGCCGAGGCTCCGCTGCTCCTCCAGGTCGTCACCGCTCCAGAGACCGGCAACGGTGGGAAGGTCGTGGTTGGTGACGGTTGCGAGCGAGTCGGGTGGATAGCTCTGTGGAGATGCCTCTTCGAACCACATGACCTTGCAGGAAAGGATGGCTCGGCGAGCGAGCTCGGCCCGAACCTCGGGTCCCACCGTGCCCAGGTCTTCGCCAACCACAACCGCCTCGGCCCGGCTGCTCTCGAGGGCCAGGATGGCGAGCAGCTCCCTTGAGGGATAGGCGACGTAGGCACCCTCCGAGGGCTCGGCGCCCTCCGGCACCAGCCAGAGCCGCCACAGGCCCATGACGTGATCGAAGCGGATGCCCCCTCCCGGCCCCATGCAGCTGCGAACGGTGGCGGTGAACGGCTCGTAAGCCGCCGCCCGCAGCTTGCCCGGGCTGAAGCCGAGTACGCCCCAGTCCTGCCCCCTGCTGTTGAACTGGTCCGGCGGAGCCCCTATGGAGGCACCTACCGCAAGGGTGTCCTGCCACATCCAGGCGTCGGCGCCATCGGGATCGACGCCGATCGCAAGGTCGTGCACGATGCGCAGCTCGTGGGAGGCGGACTCGAGCTGGGCCTGGATCAGCGACTGGATCCAGCGATGGAAGGCGACGCGCTCAGAGAATGCGTTCGCGAACACAGTGACCCCGGGAAGCCGAGGATGGCGATGCTCGGATGGCCAGGTCGAAGGGGGGCCGCGATGGTGCTCATAGAGGGCCATGAACACACAGAAGTCGTGGAGGGCATCGCCTTCGGTGTCGGAGCGAGCTTCGGGGGCCGTGTGGCGTGCCGAGTGCTCCCAGATCGACTCCAACGCTCCGAGCTTGAGTCGGTAGACCTCGTCCCTCTCGATACTTCGGGACGAGTTGAGCGCTCGGCCGGCGGCCGCAGCCCGCTCGATTCCCTCGATCTCCGCTCCGGGGACGTCTTCAATGCACAGATAGAGGGGGTTCTTGAAGCAGCGGCTACTCGGGAAGTAGGGGCTCGTCTGCTGGGGGAGGCCGGGGTTCACGGCGTGCAGAGGGTTGAGCAGAGCTACCCCGGCCCCCTGCGATGCCGACCAGCTCGAAAACCTGGACAGGTCGCCGAGGTCTCCGATGCCCCAGCTCTTCCGAGAGCGGGCGGCGTAGAGCTGGAGCGCCCAACCCCACTCTCTGAGATCGGCCGGGCGGTGGCAGCGGCCGGGGGTGACGATCAGTCGTTTGCTTTTGCCCGATGCCTGGTCGAGGAGCCTGTGGTATCCGGGGGGGAGCTCTGAGGGGAGCCGGTCGCGAACCGCGATCTCGGCGCCGTCTTCGGTCACCAGCAAGACTGGTGCCTCGACCGCAAGAGAGTCGCCGGGTGAGATCACCGCGACTTCTTCCGAGCCATCTGGGGAGTAGAGAACCTCGGAGAGCGCAGCGATGGTGTCCGGCGACGTCCTCTGCCACCGACCGTGGCGATCGCGGTAGCCGTCTTGTATGCCCACAGCGCTGCGCTCGGATCCCATTCTCTACTCGATCACCAGCAGAGCTGCCATGATTCCGATCCCGGCTACCAGCGCCAGCACCTGGAGCATGGACTTGAGCGGCTCCGGCTCCTTGTGAAGCTCGGGAATGAGATCGGTTCCTGCGATGTAAACGAACGCTCCGGCGGAGAAGGGAACCAAGAGCTCCTCGACGCTCTCGAGAGGAAGCAGCCACAAGGTAGCTGCGGCTCCTACGAGAGCGATCAGGCCCGAGAGGAAGTTGAGCGCGAGGGCGCGGCGTGGCGCCACTCCGGTGTGAACCAGGATGCCGAAGTCCCCAAGCTCCTGGGGAATCTCGTGGAGCAGCACCGCGACCGTGGTGGCCCAGCCGGTACCCGGCGATACCACGAAGGCGCCGGCAACGATGGCGCCGTCGAGAAAGTTGTGGAGCGCATCCCCTACGAGATTGGACATCGCCACCGGATGGATTACCTCCTCATGAGGCATGTGCGCGTGGTGCCAGTGCAGAACCTTTTCGAGCACGAGGAAGGAGATGATCCCGGTCAGAAGCCAGGCGGAGCTTGCTACATCCAGCCCGCCGGGACGGTTCGAGCTCTCGGGTATGAGATGGAGGAAGGCGTCACCCAGAAGCGCCCCCGCAGCGAACGACACCAGCAGCAGCAGAGTTCTCTGCAGAAGGTCGGGCCTGATCACGAGCCACAGCGAGCCCAGCAAGGAGACACTGCTCACGATCAGCACGGCGAGGAGTGTCTGCGTCCAGACAGAGGCGTCCGTGGTCATCGGGGTCTGAGGCTTCTGTCCATGGCCGGAGGCTACCGCCGCCCGCAGACTCCTACGCTGCCCATTCGTACTGAACCTTGGCCCAGAAACGCCCTATACGGACGATTTTGGGCCAAACCTCGTTCCGGAATGGGTGTTGGCGGCAGCGTATTGTCGGCTTCCGTGGAGTTGCGCTCTGTTCCTCACACCGACCTAGAGGTTTCGCGGCTCGTAATGGGCACCATGACCTTCGGCTCCCAGGTGGACGAGCAGGGGGCCGCGGACATGGTCGGGCGCTGTCTGGACGAGGGCGTCAACATGTTCGACACCGCCAACGCATACAACGAGGGCCGTAGCGAAGAGATCCTTGGCAAATTGATCGGGCCCCATCGAGCGGACGTCCTGATCGCCACCAAGGTGTTCAATCCGATGAGCGACGCTCACGATGATCGTGGCCTGACCAAGGCTGCGATCCACAAGGCCATCGAGGCCAGCCTGCGGCGACTCGGAACCGACTACGTCGATCTCTACTACTTTCATCAGCCCGACTGGGCGACCGACATCGAGGAGAGCCTCGAGGCTCTGCAGAATCTCGTCCAGGCGGGCAAGGTCCGCCACGGAGGACTGTCGAACTACTCCGCCTGGCAGATTGCCGAGATCCACGGCCTCCAGGCTGCGGCTGGGGGCGTCCGGCCGCAAGTCTCCCAGCAGTTGTACAACCTGTTGGCTCGTCGTATCGAAGACGAGTACGCGACTTTCTCGGATCGCTACGACATCTTCGACATCGTTTACAACCCTCTTGCGGGAGGACTTCTGACGGGCAAGCATGGCCGCGATTCGACGCCCCAGCCTGGAACTCGCTTCGCCCTGGACATGTACCGGGAGCGCTACTGGGACGAGGCCCATTTCGCCGCGGTCGAGGACCTCCAGAGTGCGGCGTCCGACGCCGGGCTTGACCTCATTCAGCTCTCGTTTCGGTGGCTTCTCGGCCGCGACCTGGTCGACGCGGTGCTGTTGGGGGCTTCCTCGATGGCTCATCTCGAGGCCAACCTCGAGGCGTGCCGCGGCGCCCGGCTCGATGACGACATCCTGAAGCGCTGCGACGAGGTGTGGGTGCGGCTGCGCGGCCCGGCCGCGTCCTACAACCGCTGACGCCCGAAGTACTAATACGCCCAGATCGTGCCGCAACCTACTGATTCGGTATCTCCAAGCACAAGTTGGGCGATTGACTCCCTGCGTCCGTCGCCCGAGCTCGCCTATCTCATCCGGAGCCACATCCCCGCTACCACGGCCGCCAGGACGAACGCCAGCGCCACCGATATCCAAGCGATCCGGTAGTTGTCGGTGGCGTCTATCGAGTATCCAAGCACCACGGGACTCGCGGCGAAACCGCCGTAGAAGGCCGACTGCACGTAACCGGAGGCTCGCCCGGCGTCCTCAGGCCCGACCTCCGCCAGGACCGCAATCATGCCTACGGTGTTCCAGGTGACGGCGCTGACTCCGAACGTAACTGCAGCGACCCACAAGAGCCAGGGGGCCGAGGGGGCGGCGAGCAGGACCATCGCAGAGGCGAGCACAGAGCCCACCGCCATCAGCAGCAGGAACACCTCGATGTGGCCGAAGTGCTCTGTAACCCACCCGAGGGTGACGCGGGAGGCGATGCCGACGGCCCCCATCGTTGCCACCAGGAGGCCGGCGCTTCCCACTGAGAGTCCCACCTCCTCCTGCGAGTAGAGGGGCAGGTAGGCGCTGATGCCGGCAACGCCGGCGCCCATCAACAAAGCATAGGCCGTCATCCACCACACCCCCGCTTCCAAGGGGGCAGATCTGCGTGCTGAGTCTGAAGGCTCCCTCACCTGTAAATCGGGCGGAATGAACATGATGATCGCTATGAAGGTGGCAATCGAGACGACCCCCAGGGTGGCCATCGCGCCGCGCCAACCGATTTGTTCCGCCATCCAGGGGAGAGCCAGCCCCACGCCGAAGCCTCCAACCTGGACCCCCGCCTGCTTCACGCCCATGGTCACTCCCCGCTCTCCCGGTGCGATGTGAGCCGCGACGAGGCTGTTGGTGGTGGGGTTACTGGAGGCCAGTGCCAGGCCTGCCAGCGCGGCCCCGACGAGGATCAGCACGAAGCTCGGCGCCGCAGCCATGGCCCAGACTCCCGTGGTCGCGATCGCCATGGCCGCAAGCGCCACCCTTCGCCCTCCCCAGATATCGACGAGGCGTCCCGCCGGGGGGGAACAGAGACCTCCCACGATGAAGAGTGCCGTCGTTAGGAGCCCGAGCTGCGAACGCGTGATGGAGAACTCGTCGAGAAGGTAGCCGGCCAAGATCCCGAATGAGAACTGCGAGAACGTCGCCACGGCCATGATTCCCGAGAGGGCGGCCGCAAACCGGGCGCGGCTGCCCCGGCCCCCAAGAGTTTCCCCGGCGACCTGCTGGTCGGCACTCAATCCACGGTCTCACTCACTTCGGCGCCGGTGCCGTAACATCCCCTGACTGAAGACCCTATGCAGGGGGGCACGCCATGAACATCGTCTTCAACCCCTCGGATCGTCCTACCCTGGGTGTGGAGATCGAAGTGCAGGTCGTGGACGCGGCAGGCGCGCTCGCCACGGACACCGCCGCGACCAAGATCCTCTCGGAGCTCGGCCCGCAGCCCGGTTACAAGCATGAGTTTCTGGAGTGCACGGTAGAAGTCATAACCGACGTCTGCCAGACCGTCGGCCACGTGCGAAAAGAGCTGCGGGAGAAGATCGACACTCTCATCGCAGCGGCCGACGGTCTTGGCTATCGCATCCTGTGCACCGGGACCCACCCCTTCTCCACGTGGGCCGACCAGACTGTGTCGCCCGATCCCCGTTACCACAAGCTGATCGACGACTGCCAGTGGACGGCCCGCCGCTTGCTCATCTTCGGTATCCACACTCATGTCGGACTGCGCTCGGGGGAGCAGGCTATTGCGGTCGGCAACAGCCTGGCCACGTTCATCCCACACTTTTTGGCCTTGTCCTCCTCGAGTCCGTTCTGGTTGGGGCGCGACACCGGGCTTGCCGCGGTCCGTTCCAAGGTCTTCGAGGCTCTGCCTACGGCCGGCCTGCCTTACTACATGGATAACTGGGGACAGTTCCAAAGGTTCATGCGCACGCTGATCGGGGCCGGGACTATCCGCACCATTCGGGAAGTGTGGTGGGACATTCGCCCCCATCCCGGTTTCGGCACCCTGGAGCTGCGTATATGTGACGGCATCCCGACCATGGATGAGCTGTGCGCCGTGGTGGCGTTGTCACAGAGCCTCGTCGTGTGGCTGGGGGAGCGTTACGACAACGGGCTGGAACTGCCGGCCCACCGCGCCTGGACCATTCGCGACAACAAGTGGCGGGCATCTCGCTATGGGTTGGAGGCCGAGATCATCCGCGACGAAGAGGGTAACGTCATGGCGCTGAAGCGCTCGATAAGGGACCTGGTCGAGAAGCTGGAGCCCACAGCAGAGAAGCTGGGTTGTCGCGAAGACCTCCGCTATATCAATCACATTTTGGAACGAGGGACGTCGGCGACCCGGCAGCGTGAAGTGTTCGCCGATGCACATGACATGTCGGCGGTGGTCGACTCGCTCGTTGAGGAGATGTGCACGGGCTCTCCTCGCGGCCTTTCCCACGACGACTCTCCGGACAGTTTGATCGAGCGGGGCGATCGCCTTTCGGGCGAGCCCGCGACCTAGCTAAGGATTCGGCCCAAGCGCGCGCAGGTCGCCCCGACGCCGCGTCGCCTCACTGTCGTCGAGCCATTCGCACAACGGGACCGCGTACCTGCGAGAAGTGCCGAGAAGGTCTCTGATCCCCGCAACACTGATGGGCCCGGCCTCCTCGATTCGGGCACGGACGCGACTGCGCGCTTCTACTGCGAGGGCTCGCGTCAAATAGAAGTCGTCGATCTTCACCAGGTCCCCCGAGGCGGATAGAGCGCGCAGGAGTCCCGCATCAGCAGGTAGTTCTTTCGTCATCGGAGGACTGAACCCGGATGCCTCGATGTTGGCGACGACCTCGTCTCGCATTCGTTCCTGCTCGACAGAAAGCTGTACCGAGAAGGTCGACAAACTCACCGTGGGCCCCTCCGAAACAACGTCTTCGGAGCGCTCGACAAGCGCATCGAAGGTATCGGGTTCGAGTCCCAGGACGGCCCGCAGGGTCTCGCGGGCCAAGCCTTTCTCCAGTGGAGACTTGGCGTGGTGGTTTTCGAGCTCTGCCCGAACGGATTGGGCAAGCTCTTGCAAGCGATGCTCTGAAACAAGGGAGTCTCCCAAGACGACCACACCCGGCCCGGGAGACGCGGTACCGGCGCGCATGAGTGCCTCGGGGATCGAGACGATCCCCACCAGGTCGACGACAGCTGCAAGTGCCTCTGAGGGTTGGGCGGTTCTCAGCCGACGAAGGATTTCTAAACCCCGCCGACTACGCTTGCGCATCGTTGTTGCGAGCGGGTCGAGAATCTCTCCTCCTCCAAAGGTGAGCGCGCGACCCGCGTCTCGCAGCACGAAACGATCGCCGCGCGCGAGCGCAAGAGGATGCCTGAGACGGAGCTCAGCCAGCCCCCAGTTGCCCGGGGTGATCTCCAAGGCCTCCAGAAGCTTGATCCTTACCGGCGTTTCGGCAGATCCCACATGAAGTAGATGAGCGCCCTTTTCCTTCAACACATGCTCGAATCCGGTGATGCGAACGGGCAGGACCTCGACGTTCGCATGGACGAGCTTCGTGGCGCGCCATTGACCCTCCTTGACTACTGCATCGCCGCGCTTTGCTCCTTGGCGCTGCAACCCGGCGAGGTTCAGCGCCACCCGGTTGCCGGGGCCAATATGTTCGACCTTGCGTTTGTGAGTCTGAATCGCTCGAATCCGAGCGGTTCTGTCCCCGGGGACGATCTGAACGTGTTCGCCGACTTTGAGTGAGCCTCCGGCAAGAGTGCCGGTGACGACCGTTCCGGCCCCCGAGATCGTGAAGACGCGATCGACGAAGAGCCTTGGTCTGGAAACATCTAAGCTGGCCGGGGCCGAAGATAGAACCTTGTCCAGGGTTGCCTTCAGCTCCTCGAGGCCCGCACCTGTGTGTGCGGAGCAACAGATGATCGGTGCCTGTTCCAAGCAGGTTCCTTCTAAGTGTTCTTCGACCTCTGCGACTGCGAGCTCGAGCAATTCTTCATCGACGGCATCGGCCTTGGTGACGGCAACCACCCCCGCCTTTATCCCAAGCACCTCGATTGCGGAAAGGTGTTCGTACGATTGCGGCATCCATCCTTCGTTGGCGGCGACTACAAACAGGCAAACCGATATGCCTCCCGCTCCCGCCAGCATGTTCTTGATGAAACGTTCGTGTCCGGGCACATCGACGATCCCGATTTCCCGGCCCGACGGCAAGGACAGCCAAGCAAAGCCGAGATCGATCGTGAGGCCCCTTCGCTTCTCCTCCTCGAATCGGTCGGGGTCGATGCCAGTGAGAGCCTGCACCAAGGAGGACTTCCCATGATCGACGTGCCCGGCGGTCCCGATTACATGCATGGGCGCATTTTCGCCGAGTGGTGGTGACGTGACCATATAGAGCATCTGACCACCACTCGGCACCTAGAACTACGTTAGCGCCGACGTTACGAGGGTGCGCAGGAGGTCGTCGTCCTCGGGAAGAATCGTGCGGAGGTCGATGATGAGCCGGTCTTTTTCGACGCGGCCGATGATCGGGATGCGCGCTCCGCGAAGACGGGCGTGCATCCGGGAGGCGCTGGTGGTCTCCGAGGTCAACGCCACGCCCCACGAAGCCACAGCCGTGCCGGGCAATGTCCCACCACCCGCCACCGCCCGAGTTTCCTGCACCTCCACTTTGCAGTCTGCGAGGGAGGGCTGTCCATCCAGGGCTTGCGCCAGGTTTCTCGCCCTCGCCTCCAGCTCGGGCTCCCCGGCCCCCGCCATCCTCCACAAGGGCAGTTCAGACCAGAGCTCGTCGAGGTAGCACTCGAGAGTTTTCTCAAGAGCCGCCAGCACCATCTTGTCGACACGCAGAGCCCGGATCAGGGGATGCCGGGCGATCACGGCGATGAGGTCGGCGCGCCCGGCGATAATTCCCGACTGGGGACCGCCGAGGAGCTTGTCCCCTGAAAACGTGACGATGTCCGCCCGCCCGGCGATCGCCCTGCGAACGGTGGGTTCGTCGTGCGTCCAGGGCGCCTCCGAGGAGTCGTCTAGCAATCCCGAGCCCAAGTCGAAGAGCAGCGGGAGCCGGCGCGCCCGGCTGAGCCTTGCGAGGGTCGCCAGCTCGACCGACTCGGTGAAGCCCACCATCCGGTAGTTGGAAGGGTGGACCTTGAGAAGCGCAGCTGTTTCCTGTGTGATCGCCCGGTCGTAGTCTTCGAGCCGAGTGCGGTTCGTGGTCCCGACCTCTACCAGGCGCGCTCCGGAGGTCTCGAGGATCTCGGGGATGCGAAAGCCCCCTCCGATCTCGATGAGCTCTCCTCGAGCGACGATGACCTCCTGGCCGGAGGCGAGGGCCGTCAGGGTCAGCAACACCGCTGCCGCACAGTTGTTGACCACCACGGCAGCCTCCGCACCGGTCAACAGCTTTAGCGGAGTGGACGCATGACCATAGCGATCCCCTCGGCGACCCTCGGAGAGGTCGTACTCGAGGTTCGAGTAGGCACCGGCGATCTCGCCCACCGCATCCAGCTGGGCCGGCCCCATAGGGACGCGTCCCAGATTCGTGTGGACGATGACGCCGGTGGCGTTGAGGACGGGCTGAAGTCGCTCACGACCGCCGTGCTCGAGCGACTCGCGTGCCGTCTGGAGCACCTGTTCGAAAGTGGTGGAACCTCCTGCGAACACCTCGGCGCGAGCCTGCTCCACAGCACTCGTAGCGGCCGCTACTGTCCCCGGATGGGGGCCGTCGAGGTGGGAGGCGACGCGGTCGATCGAGGGAAGAGCTCTAAGCCTCGAGCCCAGATCGCCCTCGCTCACCGGCCCGTCAGGGGTTGTAGTCGAGAATGCGCCGCCGCATCGCTTCGTGGATGGCCGACACGCGGTTGTTGACGTGGAGCTTGGCGTAGATGTTGGCGACGTGCGTGGTGACGGTTCGCTCCGAAATCTTCAAGCGACTCGCTATCGTTTTGTTCGGCAGTCCCTGGCTCATCAAGCGCAGGATTTCCCGCTCACGCGGCGTAAGTGGCTGAAAGACCTCGGTGACGTCGGACTTCTGATACGTCTGGAACTCGCTTAGCACTCGGCTGGCAAGTGTGGGATCGAGCTTGCCTTCTCCCAGGGCAACGGCCTTGACCGTCTGCACTACCTCTTCGAGCTCCGCCGTCTTGAGCAGGTAGCCGGAGGCCCCTGCCTTCAGGGCGTCGAAGACGAACTGCTGCTCATCATGTCCAGAAAGCACCAGGACCCCGATGTTCGGGAACGCGTCCTTGATTTCTCTGGTCGCCTCGATCCCGTCTTTGGTAGGCATGATCACGTCGATCACCACGACGTCGGGAAGCGATTGCTCGACCACCGTCAGGGCCTGCTCCCCGTCCGCAGCTTCGCCGACGACGACGATGTCGCTCTGCGTTTCGAGCATGGTTTTTATTCCCTGGCGTAGCAGGTCGTGGTCGTCGACCAAAACGACGCGCACGGCATCTGCAGAGGTCATCACCCGTGCATGATAGTCGTCGCGACCGAGGACGCCGTGACACTCGGCCCGGCGTCCCTCCGCAGGTTTGTGGAGGACGCTGTGTAGCCCGCCTTTCCTTACCGATGCCGGCCACCGGCGCGGGCGGGCACGCGAAGTAGGCCGTCGATGTCCTAAAGTGGCGACGGTGGGGGCCGAGATTGCGAAGATGAGTCGTAAACGCGCCAGAGTGCGTCTTGTGCCGATCTGCTCGCTCTTGTTGCTGAGCGTTCTGGGGGCCGCGTGGACGCCAGCCTCTGCCTATCCCTTCAAGAGGGTACTGCGACGCGGCTCACAGGGGGCCGACGTCAAGGCGCTCGAGGTGAGAGTTGCAGGCTGGTACGGACGCAAGGATCAGACGAGGATGGGCCTCAATCGCCGCTACGGGCTGCGTACCAAGAGGGCCGTCGAGGCCTTGCAAGCTCATTTCGGCCTCGTCGTCGACGGCATTGCCGGACCGGCGACGTTCAAGGTCCTGTCCCGCCTGGAGGACGGGAACGGGTCCACCGCTCATTTCGAGTGGGGAGAGTTCAAACAGAACTTCAATTCCTCCTGTGGGGCGCAGGCCAACGCCTACGCCGGGACTTTCGGGGGAGGGATGGTGGCGGCCGGGCGGGCCAAGCGCAATGCTCGGCGGCTGATGTGGCGTCTGGAGGCGGTGCGCGCCAAGGGGGGCCGCCGGCCGATCGGTATCAACTCCGGATTTCGCAGCGTCAAGTACAACTCCTGTATCGGGGGGGCGGCGCTGTCACAGCACATGTACGGGACTGCCGCCGACAACCGGATGGTGGCCGTCTCGAACCGCAAGGAACGGCAACTCGCCAAGCGTTCGCAACTGTCCGGCATCGGCTGTTACTCGTCTCTCTCGCACAATCATTTCGACTTGCGTCTCGATAACGCCGACCTGCCTGCGCAACGGGCGTGGTGGTGGCCTCAAAAGGATTCCAAGGGCCGTGATCTGGACGCCACCGGGCGGCCCTGCTGGGGGGAGAAGTTGAGCGCCAAAGCGGGGTCCGTCGCCTCGAGGACGCTCGCCGCACACGTGCGCGGCGTCGGGAGCCTCGTACCCACAGCGCGAGAGATAGACGTATTCGAGGAGTCCGGCGAGGTCTCAGAGCTCGGGCCCGCCGACTGAAAGAGATGTCGTGCGGCTGAGAGCAGCCGCCGCAGTCGCCGCTCTGTTGCTGTTAGCCGGGGCGGCGGCCACTTTTCTTCCCCTCACCAGTTCCGTCGAGGACGGGGCCAATGCCCCCACATCCGGCGCAGCCCGACGACCAGAGCGCCGTCGGGATTCCCTGTCTTTGCTCTATATGCGAGGTCCGCGGCTCCATCGATTGGACCTGCGCACCGGCGGGGACGAAGTCCTTCGCACTCTGCCCTCGGCCGAGGTCCATGCGGCCTCCGCCTCTGCCTGGCTTGCGCTCGTCACCGCCGCGCCCACAGCCACCGATTTCGCGGCTGACCCTCGCCTGAGCCTGCTGCATCCCGACTCGGGACGGCGCCGCCGCCTCGGGCCCGGCTTCGCTCCGCTGTGGCGACCCGATGGAGACGCGGTCGCGTACCTGCGACCGGTGGAGGAACGGAACTGCGACGCAGAGACCTGCTCTGGGCGCGTCGAGGTCGTCACCGTCGGCATCTCCGGGGACCCAGAAACCCTGCTCGGTCCGG
The DNA here is from genome assembly GCA_050998655.1 of Actinomycetota bacterium. GTDB lineage: Bacteria > Actinomycetota > CADDZG01 > CADDZG01 > WHSQ01 > JACDAL01. The sequence continues at coordinate 342 of JBPCPZ010000014.1, read as the reverse complement.
GCCACTGGACCCTCCTGGCGTGGGCGGGCTCGCGCCTGCTCCTGGGAGAGCGTAACCACCCCGGCGCGGTGACGATTGCCGGAGGGCGGCAGCGCTCGCAACGGCTTCCGCTTGCTCCGGCCGAGCTATGGGGAGCCTCTCCCGACGGCCGTTGGGTAGTCGTTTCCCGCCCCCGTGGAGCGGCCTTCATCGGGCTTGACCAGGCGGCGCAGCTGGGCCGGCCCCTCGCCCTAGCGGCGGGCGGACGGCTGGCTGAGGGGGCGTGGTCGCCTCACTCGGACACCTTGGCAGGGGTCGTTCTCCGGGGGGTCGAGGACGGCATTCCCCGCTCCCGTGTGGTCC
>JBPCPZ010000168.1:0-10730 GCA_050998655.1 Actinomycetota bacterium | reverse complement strand
GCCGAGGCCGACGACGTCGAGGAGCCGAGCGCAGCAGTAGTCCTCTGCCATCCCCATCCCAAGATGGGGGGGACTATGAACGCGCCCCTTCTTCTCGCCCTCCGTGACGCCTTCATTCGCCGCGGCTGGCCGGTATTGCGCTTCAACTTCCGCGGCATCGGCGCCTCCGAGGGCGAGTCTTCGATTGGACTGGCAGAGGTCGAAGATGCTGCAGGGGCACTCACCAGCACCCGGGATCGCTGGCCGGGCGTGCCTGTCGTGCTCGCGGGTTGGTCGTTCGGGGCGGCCGTGGCAGTGCGCCTCGCAGAACGCGACGACTCCCTGGCCGCGTGCGTGGCCATCGCCCCGGCAGTCCTCCCCCGAGAGGACGTCACTGCCGGGCTCCCTTCCGCCACCGAAGCCGAGATCGACGTGCCTCTGCTGCTGGTGTGCGCAGTCAACGACGAAATCGCGTCGTGCCCCGATTGCGAGGCCTGGGCCCAGGAAGCGCACGCCGACCATCGCACAATCTCGGGAGCCAACCACTTCTTCTGGGGCAAGTACGAGCAGCTTGCTGCCGAGTTAGAGGAATGGCTTGATGATGTCCTGTGAGTCGGTAAAGCGATCCGCTGGGGATCGCGTCGAAGGAAACTGATCGCGGAGGATAGGAATTCAGCAAGCTGAGAGGAAGCAGATGAGATTCGGGGTCGACCTCGCGCAGCACCAGCTCACCTGGGACGAGCTGCAACACAGGGCCCAGTTTGCCGAGAGACTCGGATTCGACGGCGGCTGGGTCTTCGATCACTTCAAGCCCCTCTACGGGGATCCCTCGGGCCCTTGTCTCGAAGGATGGACACTACTTGCGGGGCTCGCAGCCTCGACCTCACGGCTGCGCCTGGGGACGCTCGTCACCGGGGTGACTCACCGTAACCCCGCCATCCTCGCGGCGCAGGCCGTAACCGTCGACCACATCTCCTCCGGCCGACTCGAGCTCGGCATAGGCGCCTCGTGGAACGAGCAGGAGCACCGCCAGTTGGGGCTCAACTTTCCTTCACTTACAGAGCGGGTGGACCGGCTCGAGGAGGCCATCCAGATCATGCGTTTTCTGATGTCGATGGAAAACGTGACCTATCTCGGACGCCACTACCGATTGAACGGCGCCAGTTACCACCCTCGGCCCCTACAGTCCCCCACGCCCCCGATCTGGGTCGGCGGTGTCGGAGAGCGACACACTCTTCCCGTGGTGGCGAGGGCCGCGGATGTCTGGCACGGGTTCGGCGCGGTCCCAGACCTCGTCCGCAAGTCCAAACTGATAGACGAGCATGCAGAACGTGCGGGGCGCGACCCCGCTCTTATCGCCCGCTCGGCGAGCGTCTCGATCTCAGAGTCCAAGACCCAGGTCGAGGGCCGCATCGAGGGACTGCGCGAGGCAGGCTTCTCCTACCTCGTGGTCTCGTGGCCAGAGGTGGGCGAAGAGAGGATCGAGGAGTTCGCCCAGGTAGTCATGGCTGCCCACGTCTAGAAGTAGAGCTGCCTCCACGCGCTCAACCACTCCTCGGCCCGGCTGACGACCGTTCGGCCGTCCAGCAGCTCGACACCGGCCCGGAAGCGGAAGGGCTCGGCGGCATCGGGCGTCGCGAGCTCGACTTCGATAGCGCAGGGGCGGCCGGGATCGTAGGGCTGCGGCCGCTCGCCGCTTTTGAGCGCCTCGGTGGTGGCCTCCTCGATCAGGCGGCGTGCACGCGCCGGCGACAGATGTCGGGCGCTGAAGCGGCCCAGCGCGCGCTTGACCGCTACCGTCCGAAGCTCCTCACCTAGCAGCGCTTTTCCCTCGGCGCAGGTGGCCTCGTCCCCCGTCACCAGCACCACAGGACATCCCCAGGTGCCACACAGCGCGGCATTGATGCCGGTCTCGCCCACCGAAACGCCGTTGAAGCGGAGCTCGCGCCACTCGGTGCCCGACACGGTATGGCTGAGCACCCCCCGAGCAGTTCCGGCTTTGGCGTGCATGGCGATGAACAGTGCCGCATCGCAGCCCTGCTCCAGGATCTCGGTGTACTCGGTCCATTCCCTCTGAACGACGAACTCGCAGCGCTCATCGAGCAGCTCGGGCAGTAGTGAGTTGAAGGTCCAGCCCTTGCCCGCACCGTGACAGTCCATGACCACCACCTCGGAGGCACCGGCGGCGAACGCGCCGCGCACGGCTGCGTTGATCTCCTCGGTGTATAGGCACCGGCCCTCCTCGTAGAGCGACTCGCCCCCCGAGACCTGCTCCCACTTGGTGATGCCGGCGACGCCTTCCATGTCCGAGACGACGAACACCTTCATTGATTCCTCCCTCCTTCGGACTCCTGGCGCCTGATCTCGAAGAGCAACACCCCGGCCGCTACCGCCAGGTTCAGCGACGACGCTCTTCCCCGCATGGGGATGCGCACCGAGAACTCGCCGAGCTGCAGCGCCTCGGGAGAAAGGCCGTGGCTCTCGGAGCCCAGCACCAGGAGCAGAGGCAGACGGTATCGCACCGAGGAGTGTTCGGCCTGGGCGTGGGCCGAGGTGGTGATCACCTGGAGACGCCGGTTCGCCGCCCAAGCAAGAGTTTCCTCGAGGTCCGCGGCGCGCGCCAGAGGGACCGCGAAAATGCTGCCCATGCTGGCCCTGACTGCCTGTGGGTCGTAGGGATCGGCGCTGTCTCCCATCAACACGACGCCCGACGCGCTCACCGAGTCGGCGGTACGCACGATCGCGCCCAGGTTGCCCGGGCCCGACGAGCGGTCGAGCGCAACGACGATCGAGTCTTCGGAGACGACCAGCTCGCTCAGGGTCGTGCACCCGGTACGGACAATCGCGGCAAGGCCCGTGGGGTGATCGCGCTCGGAGAGGCTGCGGAAGGCGGCGGCACCCAGATGCGTCGAGGGCAGTCCACGCGTCTCCTGGGTTTCAACGAGCCTTGTGGCGGAATCGCTGTTGAGCAATCCAGGCGCGACCAGAAGCCTCTCGATCGGAGCCTGTTGCTCGATCGCCTCCCGCACGGCGCGGATCCCCTCCACAAGGAAGACGGCTTCTCGCTCTCGGTTCTTGCGGAGCCTGAGCCCGCGCGCCCTCTTGACCAGGGGGTTCGAGGTGCTTACGACGAGCGCCGGGGGCCGCAGCGGGCTCAGCCGGGCTCAGCCGGGCCGATCGGGAGCAAGTTGCTCCAGGAAGGTCCGACAGCGGCGCGACTCGTCCACCTCGTCCAGCTCGCCGGCAGCAGCCGACAGACCGGCGAGGCAGCTCAAGAAGCCACGGTTGCCATCGTGCTCCCACGGGACCGTACCCGCCCCCCGCCAGCCTGCCCGGCGAATGCGATCCAGGCCCCGGTGGTAGCCCACTCGGTAGTAGGCATAGGCATCGACCGGGCGGCTCTCCGCCATCGCCGCGTCGCCGAGACGGCCCCACGCGCTAAGGCAAGCGGGCCAGCGGGCCGCCACCCTCCGGACGTCCCCCAACGAGGAGGCGGAAGCGAGTTGCTCGAGCGAGCCGTCGGGCTCCTCGACCAGGGTCTCCAAGGGCTCGGTGATCGGTAGCTCCGGCATGAGGCGATATTAGCGGGCCGAGTAAACTTCCTTCCCCTCTCGAAAGGAGAAGCCATGGAGTGGGCGCTGGAGCTGGCCCAGAAGGGCCAGCAGATCAACATCAACTTCGCGCTCAATGGGGTAGTGGCGCTGATTGCGGGGATACTGATCCTGGTCTTCCCCAGCCTGCTCTCCCGCCTGGTCGCCGCCTACCTGATAATCATCGGGCTGATTCAGGTCTTCGACCTCAGCCTCTGACGCCCCGGTCTACTCCTCGAGAGCCTGGGCGATCAGATATACGGCGCTCGCCCCCACGGCGGTGTAGACCAGGCGAGACAGCTTCGAGTGGTGCCCGAAGAGGCCCGCGACAAGATCGACGTTGAAGAGGCCGACCAGGCCCCAGTTGAGGGCGCCGACGGCTACGAGAGCCGAAGCGGTCAGGTCACGGTTGTCCAGGACGTCGAGCTTTCCCTCGTTCCTACGCAGCAGGGGCATGCGCTGCTCCTTTCACAGAGAGTGCCGTCACAATGGTTATGCCCGCAGGCGGTTGTGCTAAGCGGTGGCGTGGGGGCTTTGAGGTGTGAGCTCGGCGGCAGCAGCCACCGGCGCGGCAGGCAGGAAGACGCGAAAGGAGGCGCCTTGGGGGAGCCGATCCTGGACCCAGGCGCGGCCCCCATGCATATCGGCGAACCTCGACACAAGGGACAGTCCGATTCCCACCCCCGGTGAATGAAGCTTCTCGGCGGCGCCTCGCTCGAAGGCCCCGAAGATGGAGCGCTTCAGCTCGTCGGGCACTCCCGGGCCAGAGTCCTCCACGATGATCGTGACTCCCCCATTTCCGGTCTCCGTGCGCACGGAGATGGAGGAGTCCTCCGGCGTGTACTTGGCCGCGTTGGCTACCAGGTTCTCGACGATACGCTCGACCTTGGGGGCGTCTACCTTCACGATCCCAGGGGCAAGGTCCACGTGGACCTGACGATCGCCGACGGGGGTCTCCTGGACCACCCGCCGCACCAATCCCGCCAGGTCGGTGGGAGTCAAGTTGGGCTCGACTATTCCACGGCTCAGGCGGTCGACGTCGAGAAGATCAACCACCAGCCGGTTCAACTTTCTCGAGCTGAAGGCGAGCTCGGACAGGGCCATCTCCCTCGTCTCGTGGGAGAGCTTGTCCTGGTTACGCTCAAGCAGCAGCGAGTAACCCAGAATCGAGGCGAGCGGGGTCCTCAGCTCGTGAGAAACCGCTTGGAGAAACGAGTTCTTGATGTCATCGAGCTCGCGCAGCTGATCCGACACGGCGCGCTCGCGCTGGGCGGCGCGCACGGCCCAAGCGGCTGCGGTCAACGAGCCGCCAACGAGCACGACCGCTATCGAAGCCATGACCTTCACGCTGGCGCTCGACGCGGACAGGGCCTCCTGGCTCGGGGCGGACCACAACTCGCTCAAGACAAAGCCCGCCGACATCGCCGCCCACACCCCCAGCACGATCGGATAGCCCACCAGGAGGGTCACTTCGGCCACGATCCAGAAGAGAGCGAGTAGATAAAAGCGGGGTCCGAGGCCTGCGAGCACGGTGAATGCGAGCACGGCCGCGCCGCCCAGAGCGAGAAAGGCGACGCGGCGTTTGTCCCACACGGCCGTGAGCATGTGGATCATGCCCGAGACCGCCAGCAGACCGACGACCAAGGCTGCGACCAGCCTCACGTAGGCGGGGTGCGCGACCCCCGGCGCGGACACGTCTCGCACGACCAGAAAGACGGCCATGGCGGCGGCGATACCCACACGCGGCAGCGCCACGAGCTCGGGCCGCTTAAGCAGCTCAGAGCGCGCGACATCAACGTTGTTTCTGCCAAGCCCCATATGGATAGAAGCCTGACTTCTGTGCGGCGCTTTTGCCATACGAACAATTACCTAGCCTGCAGGTCGAAGGAGAACCGCCCGCTTCGCCCCGTGGCGGGCTCTGAAAATCGCCTCGACTCAACGCCGGCCGCGTCGCCTGATCCGTATTTGCTTCAACGTTCGACCTCCATCCCCCTGTGAGTGCCGAAAGCTAATCAATAGCCTAACCAGTTATTGACAGTAAATCGGCAATCTGCGCAGAAACTGGACCCCGGTCGTTTCGCCCCTGAGCTGGCTTTGTGCCGAATCAGGGGCGGATTCCGTACCTGTTCTGGCACAGAGCCAAATTAGGGGCGGGTCGTTCGGGAGATCAGGCCCCGCGCTCGGGAGCCTCGACGATGCCGTGCGGCATGCCGTAAGCGGCCAGGAGCTCGAGGAAGGGGTCGGCGGGGAATGCCTCGGGCCCCAGCACCCCGGCCCCTTGCCACGTCTCGGATGACAGCAGCTCGAGGGCAATGACCGGGTTGAGGGCGGTCTGCAGCACTACCGCCTGGGCGCCGTATTCCGCCATGCAGTGGTCGTTGTCGGCCACGTGGTAGAGGTAGACCTCGCGCTCCGAGCCGTCCCGCCCCCTTCCCTTCACCCACGTCCCGGCGCAGGTCTTGCCGTGCATGCGATCGCCCAGGGTGGCGGGATCGGGCAGGGTCGCAGCCACCACGTCGCGCGGAGCGACTTCGAGACTCCCGACCCTTACCTTCTTGGTGGAATCGAGACCCAGCAAGTGCAGGGTCCTCAGAACTTCGATGAAATCGTCGCCCAGCCCGTACTTGAACGTGACTCGATTGCAGTCAATCACCCGAGGGATGAGCAGAACCTCCTCGTGCTCCACGTTGACGCACTCGAGGGGGCCGATGCCCTCAGGAAAATTGAACGTCTCGGGCTCGGAGAAGGGTTCGGTGGTGAAGAAACCGCGGCTCTTCTCATAAATCACCGGAGGGTTCAGGCACTCCTCGATCGTGGTCCAGATCGAAAACGTCGGAGCGAACGTGTAGCCCTCGATCTCGAGGTTGGCGCCGTCTCGGACGCCGATCTCGTCGATCGCGGAGAAGAGGTGATCGCGCGCAGAGCGGGCGAAAACATCGGACAGCCCCGGCTCGACGCCGATCCCGACCAGCGCCAACTGCCCTCGTTGCTCCCACTGATCCGCCTGGGCGAACTGCGCTTCTCCGAGCGTTACCCCGGTGAGCTCGTGAGGTTGCTCGGCGTGCGGCTGGGAGAGAGTCATCGCCATGTCGAGGTAGGTGCAACCCGCAGCGAAGGCTGCTTCGAAGATGGGTTCGTTGAAGCGCGGATCGCACGCGTTGACCATGGCATCGGCTTCTAGGTCCCTGGCGGCCTGCGCCACGGCGGCGACATCCGAGGCATCAAGGGGGGCCGCGCGGAAGCGCTCGTCGTGACGGCTTATGGCTCGCTCGGCGCGCTCGGGGTCGAGGTCGGTCACGGTCATCGACTCAACAAAATCTCGCCGCGCCGCTACCGCAGCGATTGCACTGCCGACTCCTCCTGCTCCCACCACAAGGACCTTCACGCGGCGCATGTTAGTGCCCCGTCGGCGGGGCGCGGCGACTTTCATCCACGATATCCCGCTGCGAGACCGACATAGAAGAGATCTCCGAGGATGCTTGCGCCCTACCGAACGTCGGCGGAGGGCTCAATTTCGCCGGCGGAATGCCGACTCTGCATAGGTCAGGAGGTGCTCCCGCGCGGGTGCCTCGCGCGACGAATGGACGGAGGGCCACATCCAACCCGAAACCCAGCTGGACGCCCACCAGGCGCCACAGCCCGCGCCCGCCCCCAAACCGACCATCCTCGACTTCCTGGGGCAGGTAGTGGAGCAGAAGTGCTCCGACCTTCACATCAAGGCGGGCTCCCCCCCCAGCGTCCGGCTCAGCGGGCGCCTCGTCAAGACACAGTTCCCCCGGATGACTGCCCCCGAGTGCCGGGAGGCGGCGGAGGCGCTGATGGACGATGAGCAGTTGGCCCACCTCAAGCGGGTCGGCGAGGTCGACTTCGCCTACTCCCATCCCGGTGTGGGCCGCTTTCGGGTAAACGTCCACCATCAGCGCGGAAGCGTTGCGATAGCGGCGCGTCTCGTGCTTCCGGGCGCTCCGGACTTCAAGTCCTTGGGGCTACCTCCCGCGGTCGAAGGACTCGCCAACGAGCATCGCGGGTTGCTGCTCGTGACCGGGCCGACGTCGTCGGGCAAGACCACGACCACCGGGGCAATCATTAACCACATAAACGACACCCGCCCCAGCCACATCCTCACCATCGAGGACCCCATCGAGATCTTGCATCAGGACCTCACGGCGATGGTGACTCAGAGAGAGATCGGCATGGACACCAAGGGGTTCGGGCCGGCGCTGAGGGCCGCCATGCGTCAGGACCCGGACGTCATCTTCGTGGGCGAGATCAGGGACACCGAGACCGTGGAAGCCGCCCTGCAGGCGGCCGAGACAGGACACTTCGTCATCGCCACTTTGCACACGACTAATGTGGCCGAAACCGTCAACCGGGTAATCGACTTCTTTCCTCCTCACCAGGCGAAGCAGGCGCGCATCGGGATGGCGAGCTCACTCGTGGGCGTGATCTCCCAAAGGCTCCTGCCGCGAATCGGAGGGGGCCGGGCCGCTGCCATCGAGATCATGGTCATGAACGGGCGCATTCGAGACCTCATCCTCAAACCAGAGCAGACTCACATGATCCAGGACATCATCGCCGAGTCCTCCTACTACGGCATGCAGACCTTCGATCAGGCCCTGCTGAACCTCTTCCGGGCTGGGGTCGTCGAGCTCGAGGACGCTCGCAGTGGAGCCACCAACCAGACGGACTTCGACCTGCAGCTGCGCCAGGAGGGCCTGCAGCCGATCTAGTGTCGCTGCTCGGGCCCTAGGAGAGATGCAGCTACCTCTGCGGCTGTGAAACTCCAGAGAGAGCGGGGGCCGATGCGGATCCTTCCCTGGACTGAACTGTCCGGAGATTTCCTAGGGCCGGCCAACGAAGTTTCTGAGAGCCGTGTGTAAGAGTTCGTCCGTGAATGATCAATCCCCGGACCCGGCACCAAGAGGCGCTCTATGAAAATTGCGGTCATTGGAGCGGGCCGCGTCGGTACCAGCCTGGGCGGCCGCTGGAGCGCCGGGGGCCACGATGTCGTATACGGAGTCCGCGATCCCGCCGACCCCCGGTTCGCCGGCCTCGGCAACACGGCCATACCGGCGGAAGCCGCACGAGGAGCGGACGTCGTCCTTGTGGCCCTGCCCTGGGGCGCCGCCGAACCAGTCCTTAGAAGCATCGATGTCTTGGACGCGGTGGTGATCGACGCAACAAATCCGCTTGCCGCAAACTCGCCCGAGTTCAAGGGAGACTCGGAACTGTCGGGAGCCCAGCTCGTCGCCGAATGGGCTCGGAGCAGCCGCGTGGTCAAGGCCTTCAACACCACCGGCGCGGGCAACATGGCAGGTTCCACCTACCCGGGCGGCACCCCACTAATGCTGTGCGCCGGCGACGACGCCGATGCCAAGTCGGTCGTGTCGTCGCTCGCGACCGAGATCGGCTTCGGCGCCGTCGACGCTGGGCCGTTGACCGCGGCCAGAGATCTCGAACACCTTGCGCGGATCTGGATTCGCCTCGCCTACTCGCTCGAGCATGGGCCCGACATCGCTTTCGCGCTCTTGCGTCGATGAGGTGTTGATTAAGGCCTCGTTGACTGCGGTGGGCATTGTCGACTGCGCGCGCAGGTTTTCAACTTCTTCACCAACTTTCCTGCGCCGACTCAACCCCAGTGGACTTTTCTCGGCACAAACGACGGCATCCGACCTACGAGGTCGATCGTTTACCAGCTTGTTCGGCTGCCGGCTCGATGAGGGCAGGCGGGAGGGCAGGCGGGAGCAGTAAAAGCGCCGTAGACCGCCCTACGAGCGGCTAGCCCGGCAGGTTCCTGCTAAACCCCCACCCCTCAAGGGCCGATGCAGAATACGGAAGGAACTTTTGGTCGGCAGGCTCGACGTCAGGCGGCAGAGGGAGCTGGCCCCACGTAGTCAGCCAGAATAGGAGAACCGAGTGCCGACAGAGTCCAGCCGGACAGTTACATCGTCATCGGGCGACTCTGAGCATGCCATTCGCGGAGCCGGAGAGGCTTCTCGAGCAACGACGCGAGATGGGGCAGGAGGGGGAAGCAGTCTCCTCGGGAACAGGGCAACCGACCCGAGAAGCGGAAAGCTAACCCTGGCCAGGACGCTCGAGCTCACCTCTGGGCTCGTACTGCTTGCCTTCGTGACATTCATGTTCGCTTCCTATCTGAGTGTTCAATCCATCGATGAATCATTCGATGACGTTGTTTCAGTCGATCAGCCCAGTAACGAGGCCGCGGCAGAGATGATTCAGGCCGCCGATGAGACAACGATCGCCTTCCTCGAATCACTGGTGACAGACAAGATCGTGCCGTCAGGAGAGGCTGAAAACGCGTTCAGCGCCGCCATGGTGAGATACGAAACTCTCGTTCGTAACTCGTCAGCAGAAGATTCAGTTGATTTGGAGCGACAACTGTTTGGGGGACTGAAACGGCTGGGGGCAAGGCTTGTAGCCGATGACCAGCAACGGCGGCGCTCGTTCATTGCCGTTCAGCAGCGCCTCGAAGACATGGATGAGAGGGTAAGCCGGATCAAGTTCCTGTCCCCATTCGAAGGGGATGTCGAAGAGAACGCGCGCCTCGTTAGCAACTACGCCGCTGCTCCTTCACTCGAAAACAAGCAGCTAAGTCTCGAGGAATTGGATGAGTTCATCGATGAGCTCGACGAGGCTTTGAGAGCAGGCGGGACCAGAACTGAGCGAGCAGAGCTGCGCACAATGCTCGCCGAGGCGCGGGAATTCAAGCGGATACAGGTCCGCATCATCTCGCTGACTGAAAGGTCTGAGGATGCCATTCCGAGCTTTCTGAGCACCCGTTCCCAGCTCGATCGAGTGCTCAACGACGGAATCGAGCGAACCGCAGAGACGAGCCTCAAACGACACAGCGAGGAAGCTAGACGAACGGTGGAGAGGTCGAAGTTGATTCTGGTCGCCAGTCTGGTGCTGGGTGTGATTCTCGGTCTCGCGGCTCTCCTGTGGGTGAGAAGACGAATAACTCACCCGGTCGCCAGGCTCATGGCCGTTATCGGGGGACGTGACGAGACTCGCGAGTGAGGTGCTTCTGACTCTTTGAGAGAAACTCGCTTTGAAATAGCCAACCAAGGCCGGGCCCGCTCCAATGTCACTTCCGTTGCTGTTTTCGATGGTACGCGATTCGTCTCGTACGCGCCTGGAGCA
>JBPCPZ010000146.1:0-4338 GCA_050998655.1 Actinomycetota bacterium | reverse complement strand
CGGAGTGGAGGAGGGTCCTGCGGTGCTCGGCCCCCTCGTCTCCGGCACGCTGGCCAACTCCCTGGAGGGCCAGGGCGTCACGCTGACTGGGCCGTTCGTGCGCGGCGAGGCGGAAACGGTGGCCCGCCACCTGGCGTCGTTCGACGCCTATGCCCCCGAGCTCAAGGGCGATTACGTGCGTGTCGCGACCCTGATTCTGGAGGGTGTTGCCCGCTCCCGCAGGCTGCCCGAAGACGCGCACGGCTCGATTCGAGCGCTTCTGGAGTCGGCGTGAAGGTAGTGAGGACCGTGGAGGCAGTGAGGGCAGAGTTGGCCCCGAGACGGGAGGCTGCCGCCGCCATCGGCTTGATTCCCACCATGGGAGCACTTCACGACGGCCACCGTTCGCTGCTGAGGGCCGCCCGGCAGGCAGTCGACGCGGTGGTCGTCAGCCTGTTCGTCAATCCTCTTCAGTTCGGACCTCAGGAAGATTTCTCCGCCTACCCGCGGAGCGAGAGCGCGGACTTGGCCACCTGCGAGCAGGAGCGCGCCGATGTCGTGTTCGCCCCCCGTGCGGGGGAGATGGCGATGGAGTCGGGCGTTACAACGGTGACGGTGGCGGGCTTGTCCGAGATCGTCGAGGGAGCGGCGCGCCCGGCTCACTTTCGGGGCGTGTGCACGGTGGTCGCCAAGCTACTCAATATCGTGCGCCCGGACCGGCTCTTCTTGGGGCAGAAGGACGCACAACAGAACGCCGTCATCGCCCGCCTCATCAAGGATCTGTCCTACGGCGTGTCGATCACGGTCTGTCCCACTGTCAGGGAGTTCGACGGACTCGCCCTCTCGAGCCGCAACGCCTACCTCTCGAGCTCGCAGCGCGCCACCGCCACCGTCCTTTATCAGGCCTTGGTGATGGGGCGTGAGCGCATCGAAGCCGGAGCTGCTTCAGAGGAGGCGGAGAGGGCCATGCAGGAGGTCCTCGCCGCGCAACAGGGGGTGGAGCCGGATTACGCTCGTGCAGTGGACCCTCACTCGTTCCAGGCCCCCGCAGACGAGGGCCCCGTCTTGCTGGTGGTGGCGGCGAGGGTCGGAGGGGCTCGTCTCATCGACAATTTGACGGCACATCCGGAGCGGGGCTGACGTGCTGCTGGCAATCGACGTGGGCAACAGCCAGACCCATCTTGGGGTCTTCCGCCGTGACGAGCTCGCACACGAGTGGCGCATCTCGACGCGCGAAGCCCGCACCGCGGACGAGCTGGCGCTGATCTTTGGAGACTTCCTGGCGCTGGCCGGGCTGTCGTTCGACAACGAGATCACCGGAGTGGCGATCTCGTCGGTGGTTCCCCGCGCGACTCAGGAGTTGAGATCGATGACCCTGCGCTACTTCGGCTTCGCCGCGGTGGTCGTCGAGCCGGGCACGAAGACCGGAGTGGCTGTGGCGACCGACAACCCACGGGAGGTGGGGGCCGACCGCATCGTCAACGCGGTGGCGGCGAGCGCCCTATACGCGGGCGAGCCGGTTGTGATCGTCGATTTCGGCACCGCCATCACCGTCGATGCGGTCTCTGCCCGGGGCGAGTACCTAGGAGGGGCGATAGCCCCCGGGATAGAGACGGCGGCGACGGCTCTGTTCCAGTCGACGGCCCAGATCCGCCGGGTCGAGCTCGTGGCCCCCGCCCACGCCATCGGCAAGAACACAGTCACCGCCGTCCAATCGGGCATCGTTTTCGGTACCGCAGCGCTCGTCGATGGTCTCGTCGAGCAGGTCAGCAAGGAGCTCGGTGGGAGCGCCAGGGTGGTCGCAACTGGGGGGGCTGCCGGCGCCGTAATCGAGCATTCGAACCGCATCGAGCAAGTAGAGCCGCACCTGACTCTCCAGGGCCTCAAGCTCATCTTCGAGCTCAACGCAGTACGCACCGCGTCGTGACAGAGGGCTCGGACGTCTATCCCTACCGTTTCGAGCGCACTTCCAGTGTGGCCGGGCTGAGGGAGCGCTTTTCGGAGCTGGCTGCAGGCCTCGAGTCGGGAGCTCAGGCCTCGATCGCCGGCCGCCTGCGAACCGTGCGCTCACACGGGAAGTTGGCGTTCGCCGACCTGGAGGATGCTTCGGGCCGCATCCAACTGTTCGCTCAGCGGGACGTTCTCGGCGAGGAGGCGATGGAGGAGTTCGTCCGCCTCGGCGTGGGCGACGTGGTGGGGGCGGAGGGGGAGGTCGTAACTACGCGTAGGGGCGAGCTGTCGCTCAGGGTGGCGAGGGTCACCGTGCTCGCTCCGTGCTTGCGCTCGATGCCGGAGAAGTGGCACGGGATGACCGAGGTCGAGAGCCGCTACCGGCAGCGTTATCTCGATCTTCTCGCCAACCCCGGGGCCAGAGAGGTCGTGACGGGGAGGGCGGCGGCCAATGCAGCAGCGCGCCGCCTGCTCGAGGAACGGGGCTTCATCGAGGTAGAGACCCCGATTCTGCACCCCCTCGCTGGCGGAGCCGTGGCGCGCCCCTTTAAGACGCATCACAACGCCCTCGACATGGACCTGTTCCTGCGGATCGCGCCCGAGCTCTACCTCAAGCGGCTCTTGATCGGGGGCCTCGAGCGTGTCTACGAGCTCAACCGCAGTTTCCGCAATGAGGGCGTCTCCTCGCGCCACAACCCCGAGTACACGATGCTCGAGGCATACGAGGCCTACGCCGATTACCACGACACGATGTCGTTGGTCGAGGACCTGGTTCGGGCCATGGCAATGGCGGTGACGGGCTCTCTTCAACTGATCGCCGCGGAGGGGACGATCGACCTCGAAGGGCCCTTTTCGCGGATCACAATGTTCGAGGCGATTGAGGAGACGACGGGGATCGACCTGCGCCCGGCCTGGGACGACCATACCGACGACCGGCTCCTGGCCGCGGGAGCCGAGCTCGGGGTCGCCTTGAACCCCTCTTGGGGCCGCGGCAAGGTAGTGGCCGAGATCTTCGAGTCGTGCGCCGAGAGGGCGCTCCTCCAACCCACCTTCGTGGCCGGTTTCCCCGTGGAGGTGTCCCCTCTGGCCAAGGGCCACCGCTCGATTGAGGGCTTCACCGAGCATGCCGACCTGGTCATCGGGGGCGTGGAGCTGTGCCCCTGCTATTCAGAGCTCAACGATCCCGCCGAGCAGCGACGCCGTTTCGAGCAGCAGGCGCAGGCGCGGGCGCAGGGCGACGAGGAGGCCACGTTGCCGGACGAAGACTTCCTCGAGGCGCTGTCATACGGGATGCCGCCGGCGGGAGGTTTCGGGCTCGGGGTCGACCGGTTGCTGACCCTTCTGCTCGGCGCTCCCTCGATCCGAGAGGTGATCCTCTTCCCGACGCTGCGGCCCCCACATATGCCGAGTGGTGGGCAGATGACCAAATAGAGCATCTGAGCACCACTCGGCGGGCGTTTCCTACGTCCAAGGACCATGAGAAGATGCCCCATGGCTGGGTTCCGTCCGCTGGTCTTCCTCGCGGCGGCCGCGATCGCCTTGTCGGCGTGCGAGCCGACGTCGCCGACCGTCGCGCCGCGTCGTCCTCACAGCACTCCCAGCAGCTCCGACACCCGCATCATCGGCCTGGTGGGGACGCTGTCGGGCGCCGGTTCGTGGCGCGGCGAGGACGCTTTCGAGGGTGCGGACGTCGGTGTAAGTGTTCTCAACAGAAACCTTGATCGGGGGCAGCCCAGCTTCGAGCTGGTGACGCTGGACGACCAGGGGCAGCCGAGGCGTGCCGGCCGGCTAATTGCCCGTCTGGCGGCCGAGGAGCGGGCGGTCGGAATCGTGTACGCGGGGCCGCTGGGCGGTTTGGAGGAGGCCGAATCGGCGCTTGCCGAGGCGGGTATCCCGCTACTGTCGATCTTCTCCGACCTGTCCTCAAGGGGAGCTCTGACCAAGCATGTGTTTCAGGTCGCCACCCCCCTGACCTGGGAGGCTCGCCGAATCGGACGCTATCTGTTGAACGATCGTCGCTACCTCTCGATAGGGGCACTGATCGACGAAACTCCGGAGGGCAAGGTGTCGGCGACGGCTCTGCGCGGGGCGTTGGGTAGGAGGATCGGCGTCCAGTGGTACGAGCCGGAGACGGAGGACCTCAGAGCGCCCCTCGAGCGCCTGCGGGAGCGGGGCGTCGAAGCCATCGTCGTCCACGGATCTCCGGCGGACTTCGCACGAACGCTGAGGACGCTGGACGCTATGGACGCCAGGTACCGCACCACGCAAGCGGCCCGCATCGCGTCAGCCCCTCCCAGCCGCTTTCCCGGCGGCCTCCCCACACCGTGGCAGCCGCAGGTGGTGGGCTTCGACACCGCCATCTCCCCCTCAGGCTTGCATCGGCCGCCGCCGGGCACGGTGGCGGCTGCC
>JBPCPZ010000135.1:0-6063 GCA_050998655.1 Actinomycetota bacterium | reverse complement strand
ACCCAGGGGTTTATGAGGTCGAAGGTCGCTCCGTCCATGCCGACTATGACCAACCTCATGGCCGTCGCTCCCTTTCCGGGGCGGCACCTGTTCCGATTGTGGCTTGCCCCCCGACTTCACTGTGGTTAGAAGCGGCGGAGCGCTCGGCAACCGCGGGCGGGGCCGAATCTATATCGTTGTCCCGGAGCGCGGCTCGCTCGAGCCACAGCGTGAGCAGGACGGCGGCCAGCAGCCCGGCCATCACCGCGGCCCCCACGAGCTGCACAACACGGGTCTGAGTGTCGGCTGCAGGATTGGTGGGTCCCGACACCAATCGCGCGACCCCTTGCGAGACCACAACCTGCGCCCCCACCTCGGCGGGCAGGTTGATCAGATTCTTTTGTTCCTGCTGCAGGATGCGCTGTTGTTGCTGATAACTGTGCAGCAGGTCGCGTTCGCGCTCGAGGTCGTCCTCGAGCGTTCCCGCCTCGGGGCTGTTCTCGTCCAGTCCCTCGAGCTGGGACACGATCTCCTCGACCTGTGCCTTTTGCTCGGGAATCAGGGTGATTACCTGCCTTTTCTCCCTGAAGACGGCGAGGACGTCTTCTGTGGTGTTCTCGCGAAATCGTTCGAACTCGTCCGTCAAGAGGGTGTCGGCCCTGTCAAGCAACCGGGTTGCGCTGAGCTGAATGGTCGTTGTGGCCATCGCCGCCGTTTGCGCTTGGGCCGTCAGCCGGTAGATGTCGTCCTCGTTCTGGTCGACCTCTGCAGAAACGGAGACGATCTTGCCGGCATCGGTCCCCGCGTCTGATCGGACGTCCTCGCGCAGCTCTTGAGCGGCATAGCCCTGGAGCTCGAGGCTGAGCGCCGAGGTGCTCGACACGATGCCGGACACTGGATCAGACGAAGGCAAAAACAGCGCTGCAGTGCTTGTATAGGTGGCTTGGGACTGCAGCGCGAAGGGGGTGGCGACTGCGGCAGAGACAATCAGCGACAGCAACAGCACCAGGCGGTGTTTCCAGAGCAAGGTCAAAATTCGCACGTAACCACAATCCCTCTCGACTTTCTTCGCCTTGACGGCGCGCTCTAGGAGCTTCCGTCCCCCCTGGATGAAGAATACCAACTATTGGTTGTCTCAGGCATGGAAAGTGACACCTTTTGCCAGGGCCACCAGAATTGATGCCTTCAGCTTACTGGCGGGCGTGCCGGCGTCCGTCCACCACCCGCGTAGAACGTCAAAGGTGGCCTCCCCCGACCTCACATAGGCGTTGTTCACGTCTGTGATCTCTAACTCGCCTCGGCCGGACGGCTTGAGGCCCCTGATGATCTCGAACACGCGCTCGTCGTACATGTAGCAGCCGGTGACCACAAGATCACTCGGTGGCTGCTGCGGCTTCTCGACGATGTCGACCATCTGGTCCCCGTCGATCCTCGCAACGCCAAAGCGCTTGGCGTCGTCGAGGCCAACCTGCTTCAAGAGGAGCTTGGCGCCGCTACCCTGCGCTGAGTAGTCGTCGACGTAGGGCTTCAGGTCCTCTTGAAAGATGTTGTCGCCGAGGATCACGACGCACGGCTGATCGTGAATCAGGTGGGCCGCGAGCCCCAGTGCCTCGGCTATGCCACCCGACGCGTCCTGGCGTGCATAGCAGATGTCGACCCCAAGTTCGCTTCCGTCCCCCAGCAGTTCCTCGAATTGTTCGATCTCGTGCCCGGTGACGAGGACGAGCTCTCGTACACCTGCGCGCTTGAGGGTCTTGATCGGATAAAAGACCATAGGCTCGTCGAAGACATCGAGTAAATGCTTATTGACCACTCGAGTAACGGGATGAAAGCGGGTGCCCAGCCCCCCCGCGAGGACGACTCCCCTCATATGCACCCCCCGCCCATTCCGCCCTAGGTAGATGAACTCTTCCAGAAAGAGGAAGTATATCGCCACTCGGGAGATCATGTGCCCCATTGGCCTCAGAAACCGGAAGCGACGGTGTCGACGATTGCTGTACGGTCGGATGGGGGGTCCTCCTCCAATTGCGTTATTCCTGAGACCGATGATCTGGCCGGGCGAGAGCCCGTCTTCTTCGCCGTATCGGTGAATGAAGCTCTCAATGAACTTGGGCCCCCTTCCGAGCCCCCGACCTGCAGGAGGCACCCATGCTTCTGACCATGGAGCAGCGATTGCAACGGCTGGAGGCGCGCTTGAAGGAGCTTGCGCTGTGGCGAGCGCGCGAGCACGTAGAGCTCACCGAGTGGAGGTTCGACGGCAGCCCGCTGACCCAGGGAGCGTCGTGGCCCTCGAGCGAGGGCGTCCACAGGCTGACCCATCCCCTCTGCTTACTCCCCGATGAGTGGCCCCTCGAGGAGGCGCGACTCGATCTCGCTGTGGGTGGCGAGGGGCTGCTGCGCATCCGCTACGAGGCCGGCCGGGATGAGCACTATGGCCTCGATCCGTTCCACCGGCTCTTCAAGCCCTCTGGGCGCGCCTTCGAGTTGGAGGTCGAGGCGGTTGCGCGCCTTCCCCTCGGAGTGCCCAACCGCAGCGCTCGGATCGAGAGGGCGAGGCTTGTGTGGCTCGACACGGCGCTCGAGGTTTTCGAGCGCCGTCTGACGCTGGTAGTATAGACGCTGCGAGCCGTCGGCGCCGACGACGTGGTGGAACCGCTGTTGTCGATCGCGGAGGAAGCGGTGATCGGCCTCGAGTGGCCCTCACGTAGCGAGCCTTACCTGTCGCGCACCGCTCCCGCCGAGTTCATGCAGCAGATCTGGGAGCTGCCCGAGGGGATCGAGGAGCATCCGCCGGGACTGGACGACGCCGCACGCGCCTCGATTCGTCTCGCGGCCGAGCGCCTGGATCGTCGCCTCGCCTCGCTGCGCGAGCTTCATCCGCCGCGTGGAGTGGTGCACGTGAGCGGCCACGCTCATCTCGATCTGGCGTGGTTGTGGCCCTTGGAGGAGACTCGCCGCAAGGCCCGGCGGACCTTCCACACCGTGACCCGGCTGCTGGAGCAGTATCCGGAGCTGACCTTCAACCAGTCCTCGGCCCAGTTCTACGCCTTCCTCGAGGAGGACGACCCCGAGCTCTTCGAGCAAATCCGAAATCGAGTCGATGAGGGGCGCTGGGAGCCTGTGGGGGGCATGTGGGTGGAGCCCGACCTCAACATGCCCTGCGGGGAGTCGATCAGCCGACAGCTTCTCTACGGCCAGCGCTATTTTCGATCGGCTTTCGGCCAGGCTTCTTCGGTGTGCTGGCTCCCGGACTGCTTCGGGTTCAGCCCTGCGCTTCCGCAGCTGCTGTCGTTGGCCGGCATCGACTCGTTCTTCACTCACAAGATGAACTGGTCGGAGTCGAATCCATTTCCCTACGACCTCTTCTGGTGGGAGGGGTTGGACGGCACCAAGGTTCTTGCCCACGGGTTCAACAACCCCGACATGGGTTACAACGGCAGGCTAGGCCCGGTTGCCCTCGCCGGCACCTGGCGCAACTTCAGGGGCAAAGAGTTTCATCCGGAGACTCTTCTCACGATCGGCTACGGCGACGGAGCGGGGGGGCCGACCCCCGAGATGCTCGAACGCCACCGTGAGCTGCAATCGTTCCCCGCGTTGGCGAGCGCCCACTTCGGGCGTGTGGACGAGTACTACGAGGAGATCCGCTCCCGGCTCGGGGACACGCGGCTGCCGGAATGGAACGGCGAGCTCTATCTCGAATTCCATCGCGGGACGCTGACATCACAGGGCCGTATCAAGCGCTTGCACCGGCTTGCCGAGCGAAATCTCGTGGCGGCCGAGACCGTAGCTGCCCTGCGAACGCTCCTCGGAGGACCTCCTCCGGAGAACCTCGAAGACCAGTGGCGGATGTTCCTTCGCAACGAGTTCCACGACATTCTGCCCGGGAGCAGCGTCCGCGAGGTCAACGTGACGGCCGAGAGGGAGCTGCGCGAAGTGGCGAGCGCCGCGGCCAAACGGCTCGCTGTTCAGTTACAGGAGCTGGCCCGCGAGAAGGTCGCCGGCGGCGAGAACGTCGGAGTGCTGGCGGTCAACCCCGATGCCTCCAGCAGGCCGCTCCGGCTCGAGCTTGAATCCGTCGTGGAGGGGGCTCAGCAGGTCGAGGGGGGCAGCGTGGTCGCGTTGAAGGAGTCGATCGCGCCGCTGTCCATCGGGTTGGCAATCGATCTGAGACCTCGAGCTGGTCTCGAGGCGGCCGACGACAGGCTCGAGAACGAACTCGTGAGCGTCGGCTTCGCAGAGGATGGGACGGTTGCCTTCGTGTTCGATAAGGGTGCCGGGCGCGAGGCCCTTGCAGGGCGGGGAAACCAGCTGTGGGCTTTCGTCGACAAGCCGCGCGCCTGGGATGCCTGGGACCTCGACGCCGCCTACGCCCTCGACGGCGAGGAGATCACGGCGCTGGAGTCGGTCGAGGTCGTCGAGCGCGGCCCCCATCGCGCCGCCCTTCGCATCGTCCGTACGTTTCGTAACAGCCGCATCACTCAAGACGTTCGCTTGTGGGCCAACTCCAAGCGCCTCGATTTCAGGACGACGCTCGAGTGGAACGATCGTCACTTCCTGCTGAAATGCCGCTGGCCGTTGGCAGTGCGCGCTCGGGTTGCGTCTTTCGAAACTGCCTTTGGGATCGTTCAACGGCCCACGCACCGCAACACATCGTGGGACCAGGCTCAGTTCGAGGTGCCCGGCCACCGCTTCGCGGACCTCTCCGAGCCGGGTTACGGCGTCGCCTTGCTCAACGACGGACGCTACGGGCACCATGCACTCAACAACGAGCTGGGACTGAGCCTCCTGCGCTCTCCCGCCTATCCCGACCCGCTCGCCGACGAGGGCGATCACGAATTCACCTATGCGCTATTCCCTCACGAAGGGGGCCTCATCGACGGCGGGGTGCTGGCGGAAGCGGAGGACCTCAACAGACCACTGCCGGCCGTCCCGGTTCAGGCGGCGGGAGCGGCCACGTGGCAGCCGGTGCGGCTGGAAGGAATCGCTCTCGGCCTCGGCGCGCTCAAGTGCCGGGAGGACGGTGGCGGTCTGGTGCTTCGCCTATACGAGCCCCAGGGCGCACGCGGCCCCCTGGCAGTTCATTTGCCCGAGCCCTGGAGAGTGTCAGCCGAGGCCGATCTCCTCGAGGACCCCATCGGGCCCCCTCCCGATCGAATGGGACCCTTCCAGGTCCGCACGCTGCTGCTCGAGCACGAAAGGGGCATGATTTAGGCATGGAGTCGGGCGTCATCGAGGTCGTCGCCGAGATACCCAAGGGCAGCCGCAACAAGTACGAGTACGACCACGAACGGAACATCATCAGGCTCGACCGACGCCTGCTCTCGGCCACGACCTATCCGGCCGACTACGGGTTCATTCCCGACACGCTCGCCGACGACCCACTCGATGCAATGATCCTGTGTGAGGACGCCACCTTCCCCGGCTGCTGGGTGCGGGCCCGGCCTCTGGGCATCTTCTGGATGGAGGACGAAGAGCGGCCCGACGCCAAGATCGTCTGTGTCCCCGCCCACGATCCTTTCTGGGACCCGGTCGAGAAACTCGAGGACCTTCCCGATCCTCTCCTCGACGAGATCCAGCACTTCTTCGACAACTACAAGACCCTCGAGAAGAAGAAGACCGCGACGCACGGCTACGAGGGCGTGGAGGCTGCCTGGAAAGAGATAGAGGACGCGAGAAAGAGGGCCGCCGGAGGTCACTCGGGGGGCTGAATTCCTTCTCGCTCTAATGGAGTTGGAAGTAGACGTCCCATCCTCGGGGCATCCGGCCGAGAAAGATCGTGCTCGAGGACAGGCTCGCGCTACTGCTCGCTCCCGAACCTTTGGGGTAGGGCCACTGAACGACGGCGATCCAGGTGCGCCGCCACGTCTGTTCTCTGTTGGGAATTCTGCGTTCGAAACACCCTCCGTGAGGGGGCTCTACTCTGTCGCCGAGGAGCGAGGCGGCTCCGGCCGCGGGCTGTACTTCGATCTCGAATCTAGTTCCCGAAGGGGTTTTCCCTTGAGTCTCCGCCCAACGTCGAGCGGCCGCTTTGGCTTCGCGTCGCGCATTGCGCCCCGGTCGGAGGAGTGTTGGGCAGTCCTTTGT
>JBPCPZ010000126.1:0-10788 GCA_050998655.1 Actinomycetota bacterium | reverse complement strand
GGGAGATGGGGCAGCTTTCGCAGGTGCCGAGCAGCATCACGGTCACGACGCCGTCCTGGACGCCGTGAAACTCGATGTCGCCGCCGTCGAGCTGGATGGCGGGCCGGATGATCTCGAGCGCCTGCCTGACCTGTTCCTCGATCGTGGTGGCCTGTCTCACCTGCTTATCGTACCGGCACGGCGGCCGTCGCTGCAGGCCCTGGCCGGTCATTACCTAGATGGCGTGGTGGCAAACGCGGACCGTGGACGTCTACCCACGAAAAACTGTGGGTAGACGCACACCGTGGTCATTTGCCACCGTTTTCGAATGGCGGCCCGTCAGCGCTTGACCTCCTTGACCAGGGCCTGGCCCCCGATGATCATCAGAGCAAGCCCCAACGCCACTCCGATCAGCGCTGCCCCCTGGGAGCCGCCGGGGGCCGGAAGCAGAGATGACGACTGCGCAGCGACGACCTCCACCTCGACCACCTTGGTATCGCGCCCCCTCGAACCCCTCGCTGCGACCTCGACGCGGTAGCGTCCGGGCTGGTCCGGAGCCCGCCATGTAAGTCTGTTCCGGCCGGCGGAGGCAACGAAGGTGGTGGCCTCTCCGGGTGCTGCGCGCACCTCCGCCGGACCCGACAGTCGCAGCTCAAAGACGCCCGTGGCTTCTGTGCGAAGCGTGCGCGGCGCGCTCACGATGTTCAGGTGGAGGGAGCGGCCGAACCCAGGCGGGGGTGAGAGCGAGGCGAGTCCCGGACCTTCGAAGGAGATCGCCCAGCGGCCCACCGCGTGCGGCATGACGGTGCGCCCGTGGCCGTCCTCGATCCGAAACGCACCGGTCGCCTGCACCGAGTCGAGCCCCGTCGCCACTCCCACGTCCAGTATTCGGGGGCCGGGACGCTCGGATACACGGACACCCGTGTAGTAGTGCTCGAGGATATCCTCGGCCCCCCACCCTTTGAGGGCAAGACCGTGAGCACCCCACTGCGACATTCCCACTCCTTGCCCCCAGCCGCGGCCGTCGACGCGAACGGCGTCGCCCTCAGTCGAGACCTCGAAACGGTTGGAGGGAAATGTCTCCGGGAGCCTCCCCGAGGACATCATCGCGAAGGAGGGATAGCGAGCCGGGAAGCGCCGAGCAGCAAGGCTTCCGAGGACTTCTCTGACCTCCTGAGCATCCCGGACGATCCGCTCGGCCGGGCCGTCGAAGACTACGTCTGGATAGTGCAGCTCCGAGCGAGAGTCGATGGTGTGGACCTCGGTGAGCTCTGATCCGTTCCACCACCCCGCCTCGGAGAGCAGCGAGCGAAGGTCGTCGAGAGTGAATGACACCCGCCAGCGGTCGAGCGGGGAGGCGTCCTCGGACGGGCTCGGGACACCCTTCAGGTAGGGGAATCCGTCCTCGCCGGGGTAGGCCTGGGAGTTGTCCAGGGTGCTACCGCCCGAGACCGAGTGGTAGCGGGCCAGGATCGGCTCCCCCCTGTAGGTGACTACCTCACCTTTGGTGGCCGCCACTGCATCGAACCAACGCGGGCCCTCGGGCTCCGCCAGAAGGTCGGCGCCGCTGAACACCTGACAGTCGGTCGAGGCGCAGATGTCGAAGCCATAAGCGCCTGCGGCGCCCGCCGGCGGCCGGCCCAGCGTCCACAGGGCATAGGTACGAGCAGCGATCGCCTGGGCTTGGAGGGCGGCTCGCGGCCACTCGGGGGGAACCTCGTTCAGCCCCAGCAGGTAACGCTCCAACGGAAGCCGGTTGACCACTACCAAGCCATCGGAGGCGGCGTCGATCTCGAGCGGGCCGAAGTACCGGTGCAGCCCGGGGACTTTCGTTTCGACCGGGCCTATAGGAACCAGGTGCAGAGGTGTTTCCAGCGTTCTCAGTGGCTCGGCTCCAGAGGCCGGCATCCAAAGGAGCGGCAGAGTGAACGCTACGAGGACCGCAAAGCAGCCTCTTAAGTGTGACGCTGCCGCGCCGCACATCATGGGCTGCCGAAAGAGGGCACCCTGAGAAAGCCGAGCACGACCAGAATCGAGGCGGGCACCATCGCTGACTCCGTGGGCCCAACGACCATCGCGACGGTAAGGGTGCTGGAAAACATCACCTTCACCCTACCGAGGACTGCGTGCCTTTACGCGGAGGTTTCCCAAGCCGTCACAATTGCTCCGTGACCACAAAGCTGCTCGGCATCTTCATGCAGGAGAATCTCGGGGTATTGATTGTGAACCGGCGCCTGGCCGAACGCTGTCGCGGGAGCAATCCCTCGGGACCGCTCGGTGGCTTTTTGGCAGTGCTCGGCGACGAGCTCGAGGATGAACGGGCGGCGCTGGAGGAGGCCATGTTCTCCAAGGGCGTTCGCCCCACGCGGCTCAAGAACGCGGTGCTGGGCGCCTCTGAGAAGCTGGGCCGCCTCAAGTTCAACGGGACGCTGTTCTCCTACTCGGACCTCAGCCGTGTCTACGAGCTTCACGGGCTCTGCCTCCTGACCCACCACAGGATCTTTCTGTGGCAAACCCTGGCCCCCCCCGAGGCTGGCGTGCCGGCCGACCGCATGGAGGCACGCGCGAAGCTGCAACTTGCCGCGCTGGAGCAATACCGGGCCGAGGCCGCCGCCCTACTGAGTGAGCCTGCCTAGTCGAGAACGGCCTCGGCCTCGATCTCTACCTTCCACCGCTCGTCCACTAAACCGGCCACCACCACCATCGTGTTGACGGGCGGCGACCCTGCGAACACGTCCCCGTGAGCGTTGCCCACAGCCTCGGTATAGGCCGCGTCGGTGATGTAGACACGCGTCCGCACAACGTGGCGCGGCTCGGCCCCCAGCTCTGCCAGAGCCTCGAGAATGATCTCGTAGCAGCGCCGTGCCTGCACTCCCGCATCGGGATCGCAAGACCCGTCGGGCCAGATGGGGGCCGTGCCTGCTACCAGCACACGGTCACCGGTCCGCAGTGCCCGGCAGAAGGCGAAGCGCGCCTCGTAGGGCGAGCCCGAGACAACACGCCGTCGCTCGCTCATAAGGGGGCTCTCAGGACCATGACTAGAGCTCGGGGTCGAAGTCGAGGCGCGCCTCTATCTGCCACAGGTTGCTCCGCAGGCAGGCCGGGCACAGGGCGCTATGGCGGCCGTGTTCGGCGACGAACTCAGTCCATCCCAATGGAGCCACACCGTTGCGGCGGGGCGCGGAGACGCCGCACGACGCGCACTGGACGCGATTGCGCAAGTTGAAGGACGACTCCCCCACAGCTTCCTCTCGGTTGACTACGGCTCCGCCGAGGTCGGAATTCTCAATTCCATTCTGATTCAGAAGCGGACCTCATCGCTCACATGCAAGAGTCATCCTACGCGTCCGGCCTAGCTGTCGCCCTCGAAGCCGGCCACTCGTTGTCGAGCGACCTCGCTGAATCCTTCTGACGACAGCTCTCCGGCTGCCAAGGCACGGAGTGCGCCCGCCACCGCCTCATCCGCCGCAAAGAACTCGAGTGCGATGTTGTCCGGGTCCCGAAAGTTGAGGTGGGAGCCGAACTCCATCTCTCGGATCGGAGTGTAGGTGACGCCCATGTCGCCGAAACGCTTTTCCCAGGCGGCAATCTCTTCCTTGGTCACGGCAGAACTGATGTGATCGAGGCCGGTATTCAACTCCGAGAAGGGGCCACTGGCCAGGTCGTCCAGCTGGTGCAAGCCGAGGATGAACCCGGTCTTCTCGCAAAAGTAGAGGCGAGTGTCACCAAGGTCCATCAGCATCCCGAAGCCGAGCACCTCGGTGTAGAAGCGGTGGCTTCTATCCAGATCCGTAACCGAAAAACTGGCGTGATCGACGCTCCCGAAGTCCGGCACTCCTCTACTGTCCGCGGCTCTCGGCGATCTCCACCCGAGCCAGTTCGATCTGAAGCTGGGCCTGGGTCCGTTCGTCTTGCTCTTTCTCGTTTCGCCGGCGCGCTTCCTCGAGTCGCTCTCGTGCCCGGGACACGTCCATATCGGAGACGTTGTCGGCGTCGTCCGCCAGCACGATCACGTGATAGTCGTCCATGGGGCCCGAGGCCTCCAGAAAACCGCCGGGGACGAAGAACTCCTCGGAGTCGGATCCCGACACCACTCGCACGCGGCCCGGCACCAAGGCAGCCAGAAACGGAATGTGACCGCGCATGATGCCGAACTCACCTTCGGGGGAGCGCGCCACGACAAGGTCGGCCTCGCCTTCCCAGACCTTCTTCTCCGGGGAAACAATCGAGACATCCACTAACCAGAGAGCTCCTTGGCTTTGGCCTCAGCCTCTTCGATGCCTCCGACCATGAAGAACGCCTGCTCGGGGAGGTTGTCGTACTCACCCTCTGTGAGCGCCTTGAACGACTGGATGGTCTCTTGGACCGGAACGTACTTGCCCTCGATGCCGGTGAACTGCTCGGCCACAAAGAACGGCTGGGATAAAAAGCGCTGAATCTTGCGGGCTCTCTGCACCGTGACCTTGTCCTCTTCCGAAAGCTCATCGATGCCGAGGATCGCGATGATGTCCTGCAGGTCCCTATAGCGCTGGAGCACGCGCTGTACCTCCTGCGCCACGTTGTAGTGCTCCTCGCCCACGTAGCGGGCGGCGAGGATACGGGAGGTCGAGTCCAAGGGGTCGACCGCAGGATAGATCCCCAGCTCCGAGATCTGCCGGGACAGCACCGTGGTCGCATCGAGGTGAGCGAACGTCGTGTGCGGCGCGGGGTCTGTGATGTCGTCGGCGGGGACGTAAATCGCCTGAAGCGATGTGATCGAACGCCCTCTGGTCGAGGTGATGCGTTCCTGCAGCTCGCCCATCTCCTCGGACAACGTCGGCTGGTATCCCACTGCAGAAGGCATACGGCCCAACAGCGTCGAAACCTCTGAACCCGCCTGCACGAAACGGAAAATGTTATCGACGAAAAGAAGCACGTCCTGATGCTCGCGATCCCTGAAGTACTCCGCCATCGTCAATGCGCTGAGCGCGATTCGCAGCCTGACGCCGGGAGGCTCGTCCATCTGGCCGTAGACGAGAGCGGCCTTCTCGAGCACGCCGGACTCCGTCATCTCGAGCCACAGGTCGTTTCCTTCACGCGTTCGTTCGCCGACGCCTGCGAAAACCGAGACGCCGCCGTGCTCCTCGGCGACGCGGTGGATCATCTCCTGGATGACGACGGTCTTGCCGACTCCGGCACCGCCGAACATGCCGATCTTGCCGCCCTGGACGTAGGGTTCGAGCAGGTCGATGACCTTGATGCCGGTTTCGAACATCTCGGTCTTGGGTTCGAGATCCTCGAACTTGGGAGGCTGCCGGTGGATCGGCCAGCGCTCGACGTCGTCGGGAAGCTCTGAGCCATCGACGGGCTCTCCCAGCACGTTGTAGACATGACCCAGCACTGGGTTGCCCACCGGGACGGTGATCGCCTGTCCGGTGTTGAGCACCTTGGCGCCTCGTTGCAAGCCATCGGTGTTCTTCATGCAGATGGCTTTGATCGCGGAATCTCCGATGTGCTGAGAAACCTCAGCCGTAATAATGTCTTTCTTTCCCTCGACATCGCGCCCCACCGTCAGCGCAAAGCCGATCTCGGGAAGCCTCTCAGGGGGGAACTCGACCTCTATGACGGGGCCTGTGATTGTGAGGATGCGGCCCTCGCTGGTCCCTTCGCCCCTGTCCTCCTCGTCTTTCACACGTTCTTCTGTGATCGCCATCGTGACGCGTTCCTCCTCTTATCCGCCGGAAGCCGGAGCGCGGCCCGCGCTGCGCAGCGCCTCGGCCCCGCCCACGACTTCCATGATCTCGGTAGTGATCTCAGCCTGTCGGGCTTGGTTGTAGTTGCGAGTCAAGCTGTCCATAAGGTCGTCCGCATTGTCGGTGGCCGCCTTCATAGCCCGCCGACGTGCAGCGTGCTCGGATGCAGCCGCCTCCAGCAGTCCTTGCAGGATCAGGCCTTCGACGTAGCGAGGCAGGAGGTAATTGAGTATCTGCTCAGGATCGGGCTCGAACACGTACTGAGGACGCTGCTCGTCCTTTTGCTCCTCCTGTAGCTCCTCGAGCTCCTCCTGGGGCAGTGGAAGCAGCTGGACAACGGCTGGGCGCTGCGTCAGTGCCGACTCGTAACGGGTGTAGGCGAGCTTTACCTGATCCACCTTGCCCTCGGAGAACTCTTCCGCCACCGCCTTGGCCACATTGCGTGCGTCCTCCACGCGTGGCTGTTCCGAGTTGCCCATCCAGGATTCTTCGAACTCGTAACCCCTGAAGCGAAAATAGGTGACACCCTTCTTTCCGACCAAGAAGAGCCTATTGTCCTTGCCGTGCTCGCGCATATCGCGCTCGGCAGCGCGAATGACGTTCGAGTTGTAGGCCCCGGCAAGCCCACGATCTGCGGTGACGACAACCGTTCCGACGCTACTTACTTCGTCGCGTTCCTTCAGTAGGGGATGGTCGATGCTGCTGGCATTGGCGGCCACCGACGACATAAGCCGGCGCATCTCCTCGGAATACGGCCGAGCGGCTTCCACCCGCTGCTGCGCCTTGATGATGCGTGAGGACGCGATCAACTCCATGGCGCGGGTGATCTTTTGTGTCGACTTGACCGACGAGATGCGTCGCTTGATGGTACGGAGCTGCTGAGCCACCGGGACCTACTCCTCCGAGCCCTTCTCTTCGTTTGACTCCTCGTTTGGCTCTTCGTTCGACTCCTCTTCTTCGGAGTCGCCTTCGGCCGCAGGCGTTCCCGACGCCTCAGGTACTCCCTCTTCGGCCGCCGTGGTCTCTACGGTGTCGACCTTTTCGGTGTAGGAGGACTTGAATTCCTCGACCGCTTTCCTGAGCTTGTCCTCAAGCTGCTCGCCCAAGGCGCCCTTGTCATTGATCTCATCCCCGACCTCGGAGTGGCGACTGTGCATGTGGTCGAGCAGTCCGGCCTCGAAATCACGCGCCTTGTCGATCGGAAGGTCGTCAAGATAGCCGTTGGAAACGGCCCAGATCGAGATTACCTGATCCTCGACGGAGAACGGGTTGTACTGCTTTTGCTTGAGTAGCTCCACGACACGCCCACCGCGGTCGAGCTGAGCCTGCGACGCCTTGTCGAGCTCGGAACCGAACTCGGCGAATGCCTCGAGCTCACGGAACTGTGCCAAGTCGAGTCGCAGGCGGCCTGCCACCTGCTTCATCGCCTTGATCTGAGCGTTCCCTCCCACTCGCGATACCGAGATGCCGACGTTGATGGCGGGGCGGACGCCCGAGAAGAACAGGTCAGTCTCCAAGAAGATTTGACCATCGGTGATCGAGATGACGTTGGTTGGGATGTATGCAGATACGTCCCCGCCCTTGGTCTCGATGATCGGCAAAGCGGTCAGTGACCCCCCGCCGTTTTCGTCCGACAGCTTCGCCGCGCGCTCCAAGAGGCGCGAGTGGAGGTAGAAGACATCGCCCGGATAGGCCTCGCGGCCCGGCGGCCGGCGCAGCAACAACGACAGTTGCCGGTACGCGATTGCCTGCTTGGAGAGATCGTCGTAAATGATCAGTGCGTCCTCGCCGTTCTCCATC
The DNA here is from genome assembly GCA_050998655.1 of Actinomycetota bacterium. Taxonomy (GTDB): domain Bacteria; phylum Actinomycetota; class CADDZG01; order CADDZG01; family WHSQ01; genus JACDAL01. Next base: position 3,277 of record JBPCPZ010000126.1, on the reverse strand, counting down.
CAATGCTGCCCCATGGCACAGCCGGAGTAAGGAGCAAGGTATTGGAAGGGCGCGGGGTCGGATGCGGCGGCGTTGACGATGACGGTGTACTGAAGCGCTCCGGCTTCCTCCAGCGAACCCATCACCTCTGCGACGGTGGAAGCCTTCTGGCCGACCGCTACGTATATGCACTTGACGGCGTTGTCGGTGCCCCAGTTCTCTCTCTGATTGATAATCGCGTCGATTGCGATCGCGGTCTTTCCGGTCTGGCGGTCACCAATGATGAGCTGACGCTGCCCCCGCCCTATCGCCGTCATCGCATCGATCGCCTTGATGCCCGTTTGGAGCGGGTTCTTCACCGGCTGCCTCGCGGTCACGCCGGGAGCCTGGACCTCGAGCTGACGTTGATCGGTTGCTTTGATCGGCCCCTTCCCGTCCAAGGGACGGCCAAGCGCGTCGACGACTCGGCCGAGGAACTCGTCCCCCACTCCGACGGAGAGAACGCGGCCGGTCTGCTTGACCGCTCCGCCCTCCTCGATGCGGTCGGCTTCGCCGAGGATGATGGCGCCGATGCTGTCTTCCTCGAGGTTCATGGCGAGGCCGGTTACGCCGCCCGGGAACTCGAGCATCTCGTTCGCCATGGCAGTCGGCAAGCCGGACACACGGGCGATGCCGTCACCGACCTCCTCGACACGCCCCACCTCTTCTTTCGCCAGGCGCGGCGTGAACTCTGAGATGTTTCTGCGCAGCGCGGAGGAGATCTCGTCCGGGTTGATCTGGAATTCCGCTTGAGCCATTAGGTGCTCCTCCTCGTAAATCCGCTCGCATTCGAGCGCCCCTGCATCCCCGCTCGCGTCGTTACACGGCACGGCTCCGCCGAGGTCGGAATTGGGATTCTTATCCGCCGAGGTCGGAATCGGGATTCAATCTGTCGCTCACGTACCTTCCAGGAACACTCGCTCCTCGCGCCCAGCGACCAGGGCGCAGTGACGCTCTCGGTGCTGATCGTATTTCCGATGCGGAGCACTAAGCCCTCACCTGATCCTTTAGTTGTTCGAGCCGACGCTTGACCGACCCGTCGATAATCGTTTCCCCAATCTTTGCCACGATTCCGCCGATCAGAGAGGGATCAACCATGACCTTGACCGCGACCTTCTTGCCGGTAGCTTTCGACAACGCCGACTCCAACGCGGCGCGCTGGCGCGCGTCGAGGGGGGTCGCCGAGCGCACTTCGGCAACCACCGCGTTGCGAGCTTCGGCGGCGAGGTCGCTCAGCTCTTGCAGGATCTGCGGCATCTGCCTCGCTCGGCCCTGTCCGACGATGAAGGTCAACAAGCCGAGGGTGTGAGGCGAAACCTTGTCTGCCAGCAGGTCCTCCAGCACCTTTATGCGTTGGCCCCTGTCGATGGCCTTATCGGAGAGTGCCTGCTTGAGCTCATGGTTGCCGTCGATCACCTTCGAGAAGCGGTAGAGCTCGTCCTCTACGCGCTCTATCTCTCCCTCGGCCTGCACCACGTTGAAGAGGGCTTCGGCATAACCGTGAATGACCTCGTCGGCCGCCATCAGCGCGTTCTGTCTCCGTTCCCGGACATGGCCGCGACCTCTTTGATGTAGGCGTCGACCATCTCCCGCTGGGCTCCGGCATCGATGGAGCGCCCCACTACCTTCTCCGCCAGATCGATGGAGATCTCGGCGATCGTGCTCTGGAGCTCCTGGACGGTGCGATTGCGCTCGGCTTGGATCTGCTCCTGCGCGCGCTCAACGATCGCCTCGGCGTCCTTCTCTGACTTAGCGATGATGTCCTTGCGCACCTGCTCGGCCTGTTGGCGAGCATCCTCGATGATTCGGTTGGCCTCGGAGCGAGTCTCGGCGAGTTGTTTCTTGTGCTCTTCGAGCATCTTCTCGGCATCTGCCCGAGCCTTTTCGGCGTTCTCCTTGTCCGACTGGATCGCTTGCTCACGCTTCTCGATGGCCGCCTTGAGCTGTGGCAGAGCCACGCGGTTGAGCACGAAGGCGACGATTACGAAGCAGATGGCGCCCCAGATGAGCTCGGAGGTCTCGGGCAGGATCAGGTCGATGCCCTCGCGCGCATGCTCCTGTGCTAGTTGAATGTTTGTCAGATTGAGCGTCATACGGACCTCTCGCTAGACGATGAAGGCGAGGACGAAGCCGATCAGCGCCAACGCCTCGATCAGCGCGAACCCGATGAACATCGTGGTGCGGGTCTGTCCCGCCATCTCCGGCTGACGGGCCATCGCCTCGATCGCGCTCGAGAACACCAGCCCTACGCCGACACCGGGACCGATGGCGGCAAGCCCGTAGACCAGACCGTGCGCCAACGACTCGAGGCCCGCATCGGTCAAGCCGCCGCCACCTTGGGCCAGAATTACTCCTTCGATCATCTAACTCCTCCTCCTTCTCCAAGTTCTTGTTCTCCAAGTCCTGCCGTCAAGCTGCCACTCCTTCTGTTTCATACTGTCTGCCTTCGCTGTGAGATTCCTCCTCGTGCTCCTCCTCGCCATGGCCGTGCAGCGACTCGGAGATGTAGAACGCAGTGAGTGTGGTGAAGATGTACGCCTGGATCGTGATCACTATCATCTCGAACAGGATGAGTACCGAGGACACGAGTGCCGTCACTATGCCCAACGGCAGGGTGATATCGAAACGCACGAAGTCTGCGGTGAACAGGAAGAAGATGGTCAAGAGGACGTGTCCGGCCATCATGTTCGCGAGGAGCCGGATGGCGAGGGTAAGTGGCCGAAAGATGAAGGTGGAGAACAGTTCGATGGGTGTAAGCAAGATGTAGACGGGCCACGGCACACCCGGTGGAAAGAGCACGCCCTTGAAGTACTTGATGGGGCCCTGCTTGATTATGCCCACGGTGATGAAGACCACGTAGGTCAGCATTGCCAGGACCGCAGGTATCGCCATCCGAGACGTCACCGGGAAGTTGATGCCGGGGACGATCTCTAGAAGGTTGGCGAAGAAGATGAAGTAGAAGACAGCAGTCAGATAGCCCGCGTACTTGACTCCTTCGGGGCCGATCACATCGATGGCAATGTTGTTGCGCACGAACAGATAGGCAGTCTCGACCAGGTTCTGCATTCCCTTGGGCACAAGCGCCCCCCGCCGAGAACCCACGAGAAAGAACGTGATGCAGGCCGCGGAAGCGACGAACATCAACAGGACCACGCGGTTGATCGCGAGAGGCGTGCCCGCAAGGAAGATGGGCTCCCACAAGAACAGCTCGAAGGGATCTAACTCCATATCAGCTCCTCGCCTCGACCCCACCGGGCCG
>JBPCPZ010000071.1:0-8024 GCA_050998655.1 Actinomycetota bacterium | reverse complement strand
AGACCACCTTCGATGAAGTTGTCCATCGCTACGCGCCGAGCCCTCAACAGGCCGATCGCATCATCGCCAATCGCTTCTACCGCAACATCTCGGGCACGTTGTCGGGAACCCAGGAATACATGGCGATGGAGAAACTCTACGAGCTCCATTCCACCGGCGACTACGACCTCATCGTCATTGACACGCCGCCGACGCGCAACGCCCTCGACTTTCTCGATGCCCCTCGCCGGCTCACAGGCTTCTTCGAGAGCCGCGTCCTACGCTGGTTCCTGCTCCCTTACATGAAAGCAGGCTCAGGCTTCATGCGTGTCGCAAACGTGGCGGCGACCACCTTTCTGAAGGTTGTCAAACGGATTGTGGGGGGCGCCGTACTTGAAGACACGGCTGAGTTCTTCGTCAACCTCGAAGGAATGTATGACGGCTTCAAGGAACGAGCGCGCGCGGTGCAGGCACTGCTGCAGTCAGACCTCACCTCCTTCGTCGTGGTGACCTCGCCGGCAGAGGAATCGGTAAGCGAAGCCGTCTACTTCGCACAAAGGCTCAATGAAGCTAAGTTGCCGTTTGGTGCCGTCGTCGTCAATCGAGTCCATCCGAAGTACGGCGACGGCATCGGAGCCAGGTCCCGCCAGATCTCAAAACTGCGCGTTCAGGAGGGCGACGGCGCGCTCTTGGCCGATCTCCTCGACAACGAGAGCGCGTTCATGCGCGTGGTGCGCCGGGAGGAAAGAAACCTGCGGGCCCTTGCCAGTAAGGTCCCGCGCCATCGTTGGGTGCGTGTTCCATATCTCGAGCTGGAGGCGGTGGACTTCCGCGGCTTGGTGGCCATCTCGGACCAGCTCTTCGACAGCGGATAGAATCTGACTCATATGCTCGCCGCCAAGCTCATTGAAGGGCTCGTGTTCGTCCTGACCGTCGGGTCGGGACTCGTTGCCGCCTTCATGCTCATCGACTTGCTGCGGTTGGGAAAGGGGCGCCAGGGAGTGGCCTACAAGGGCGGGATCGGACAGTGGTCGTGGGTCGCCCATCGGGTCACGGGAATCCTCGTCGTTGCCTTCCTGTTCGGACACATCGTCGACACGTTCGGAGTCGGTTTCGGCCCTGAGCTCTACGACGAGACCATCTCTCTGTATCAGCAGTGGTGGTTCAAACCCTTCGAGGTTGCCTTGGTCGCCGCAGTCGTCTACCACGCCTTCAATGGGTTGCGGATCATCCTCTTCGACTTCTGGCCGCACTTGGTCCTGAAGCAGAAACTCTTTGCAAAGATCCAGCTTGCAGCCTTCGCAGTGGCTTTTCTTCCCGCCGCCTTCTTCATGCTGCGCTCCGCCCTCGAAGAGTCTCCGTTCGGCTGATGACCCTCAGCCAACAACGCCGGCGCGACGCACTCACCTCCATTGTGGACGAGGTCGCTCGAGCCATCGGCCGGCACGCCGTCACACGGGGGGAGACCACGGGGGCGAAAGCCGCCCTCCGGGTCACCCTGGAGCGCGATGTCAGCCGCGTCATCCAGGTGTACTGGACTCCTTTCGAAGCTACCGTCCCGGGGGCCTCGGTCGGCCTGCACCTGGAGGTAGCCGAGCCGACGGTGCACTGGGCCGAGTGCTATCTGTCGCCCGAGTATCGCAATTGGGTCTTTTGCTTCCACGAACGCCCCGACGGAGATATTCAGCTCGCCTATCACCGTGACTACCCGACGCCTGAAGAGGCCATCACAGGCTTCTTCAACCTGTCCGGCTGGTACGTGCTCACTGCCACCGACAAGACGTGGTCGGACGCAACCTACGAGGTCGATCCCGAGCTCGATTGGACCGACCACCACCGCGCGCTGTCGGGCTCGTCGCAGGCGGGCGGGATTCAGGAGTCGCTCAAGAAATCGACGATCATCTGGCTGCGGTGGCCCACCCAGTCGGGAACCGAAACTATGCCGGTGTGGTTCGTCTACGACCAGAAGGCGAACAGGATCTTCGTGCTCTCAGGGGAGCGGCAGCAAACCATTCCGGGGGCCGAGGATCTGCGAGAGGTAGGAGTGATCTTCCGCTGGAAGGGCAAGAACGCCCGAGTCGGCGAGATCCCCGCCAGCGTCAGAGTGCTCGAGCCGGGCCCGGAGTGGGACGAGGTCGCCGAGAAGGTCGCGGAAAAGCGACTGAACATCCCCGGCCTGCCGGAGGACACCGCCCGCCGCTGGCGCGACGAGTGCACACTCCTAGAGCTGACACTCAGGATTTAACCTGCCGAGTGGTCGCCAGATGCTCTATAGCGACTATTGCGACCACTCGGCGAAAGGCTAGGCGATGAGGGCCCGCCACTCGGGCCCCCGCTGCCGGCGAAATCGTCTGCGCTCCCGCTCCGTCATCCCTCCCCACACGCCATGATCGATCGGCGTTTCCAGCGCGTAGAGAAGACACTGTCTGCGCACCGGACAATCCCTGCAGATCCTCTTGGCCACTCTGTGTTCCATTGATCCTGGAGCAAAGAACAGATCGGGATCAAAAGCGGCACAGCGCGCCTTGGCGCGCCAATCTTCGTCGGTCGATTCTAGAACCAGCAACAGCCCCCACCTCGCTATTTCATTCCCTGGATATGAATACAGGGTAATGAGAAACGAGGCAAAATGTTATGGCCCGCTGGGATGATTTATGGGGGTCTAAAGGGACTAGTGCACCTTTGCGTAAGTCCCGACGTTACTTTCGCGCAGGAGCACTAGTGGTCAGTCCCGGAAGCCCGCCGCCGCCTCCTCGACGGTCGGCGCGATCGATACACCCTCGCCAAACCCGGTAATCGAGAACAGTTTCAGATGCTGCTCCTTGGTGCATGCGACGGCAAGATCACCACCCGCCTCACGCATCCGACGAACACCTCCCATGAGGGCGCCGAGACCCGAAGAGTCCATGAAGGGAACGCCGTCGAGATCCACCACCACATGCGGCGACTCCTCTTCGATCATCTTTCCCAGAACGTCCCGCAACGATCCCACCGTGTAGACGTCAAGATCTCCGGCAGGCTTGATGATTCGATAGCCGTCGGCTTCCTCTATCTGGATATCTACCTTCTGCTGTGCCACTGTTCTTCTCCCGTCAGCTCCGCACCTGCGTCCCTGCCTACCGGAGCCCCTAGAAACTCAACCACCAGCATGGTCAGGTCGTCGTCCAGCTTACCGGCCGCGAAGCGCTCCACCTCCCGGACGAGCTCCTCCACGAGCGCCTCTCCATCGAGGATTCCCAGCCGTGTGAGAGCCTCCGCAAAGCGGTGCTCCCCGAAGGTCTCACCGTCCACGGACTTGGCCTCGAGCCAGCCGTCGGTATAAAGCACGAGCCGGTCTCCCGGGTGCACCTGGACGCTGCCCTGCTCCAGGCCGGGGTTGTCGAACCAGCCGAGCACTCGGTTTCGAGGGCCCTGGAGGTAGTGGCCCTGGGGGCCATCGCTCGTGCCGGATGCGCGCAGGATGAACGGCGGCGGATGCCCCATGTTGAGCCAGGTCGCCGCGCCCGTGGCAAGCTCCAGATCGAGATGGATCACGGTGGCGTAGGAGTCGGGATCGGTGGCGTCCACCAACGCCCGATTGGCGCGAGAAATGATGCGCCGGGCGTCACCCCCCAAGCCGCGCTCCGCTCGCAGCGCAGACAACGCCACGGTAGCCATCAGCGCAGCTCCGATGCCCTTCCCCGAGGCGTCACCCACCACCACGGCGAGCCGGCCGTCAGACGAGTCGACATCGAACCAGTCCCCGCCCACTAGGTTTGCCTGTCGCTGCATCGGGGCGAGGTGAACCTCAGGAGTATGAGGGACGCTCTTTTGTAGCAGGTTCCTTTGAATGGAGGCGGCGATCTCCAGCTCTCGGTCGTGCAGAGCGAGCTGCTGCAGACGCTTGAGGCCTGCCTGCATCTCGGTGAAGCGGGTCGCGAGCTCCTCGACCTCGTCGCCGGAGCGGATGTCGATCGCCTGGTCGAAGTCGCCTCGACCGACAGCCCGGGCCGCGTCCACCAGCTGATGAAGGCCCTGCACGAGCCTTCGGGACACCACCATAGCAAGCAGCAGCCCGATCAAGAGCGCCCCGATGGTTACCAGAAGGAGAATCGCCAGAGCCTGGGCGCTGCGGTCCTGGAGCCCGCGCTGGTTGCGCTCCATAACGCGGCCCTGGGTGCGCCGCAGCTGCTGGCCGAGCTGCTCGATCTCCGCCACGGCTCTCTCTCCCTCCCCGCTGAGGAGGCGGCTGAAGGCCAGCGCCCGGTTGCCTTCCTTGGCGATCGGCAGCACTCGCCTGTCCACCTCGCGATGGAAGACCCTGCCGGCTTCGATCAAGTCTGCCAAGAGCCTCTTCTCCCCGGGAGAATCGAACAGCTCGCGTGCGCGCCTCTCGGTCTCGGCGACGTCCCCGACCTCGTCGTTGTACTGGTTGAGTTGACCCTCGCGGCTGTTGATGAGATAGCCCCGGATCGCTGCCGACTGAGCCGTGTAGGAGCGGACGATCTCATCGGCTACCACCAGCCCCGGCACGGCGTCGTCGAACACCCGCCTCTGGACCTCTCCGAGTGACGCGAACAGCGAGTAAGTGACCCACCCGAGGAGTCCGATTAGCGAAAGGAGGAGGACGAAGCCCCCAACGATCTTGTATCGCAGGGACAATCTCACGATGCCAGTATGCTCGAATCGATGCGATTAGCGCGCTCCGCCCTCGCCGTAGGGGCGGGGCTCGGTGCCTACTCCCTGGTAGAGCCCCACTGGTTGCGGCTGGTCGAGCGGAGCGTCGAGGTGGGTCCAGGCTGTCCACCCTTGACGATCCTCCACCTCTCCGACACTCACATGACCCGATGGACGTCCCATCTCAAAGGCTGGATCCAAGCCCTGGCCGGGCGCCTCGGGAACAGCATCGACCTCGTCCTCATGACCGGGGACATGATCGACGAGGACGCAGGCATCCCGGTCGTGCTCGAGGCGCTCGAGCCGCTTGAAGCGAGGTTGGGACGCTTCTACGTGCTCGGATCCCACGATCTGTTCGTATCGAGCCACCAGGGCTACTTGAAGTACCTGAGCGCCTCGACCACGGCCCCACCCCCCCAGAAGACGAGAATCGAAGAGCTCGAGAGCGGGCTTCGGGGACAGGGGTGGATCGCGCTGACGAACCGCACCGAGCTCCTGGATACGGCCGGGGGCCGCGTGAGGCTCGCAGGCGTGGACGACCCCTACCTCGGCCGTCACTCGACGTCTCACATCGCCCGGGCTGAGGGTGAGTGCGCCGCCATCGCTCTCGTGCACGCGCCCGACGTGGTCTCGGAGTGGGCTCTCAACGGCTTCGATCTCATCGTGGGGGGCCACACCCACGGCGGCCAGCTGCGCCTGCCGGGGTGGGGCTCACTGGTGACGAATTGCCGTCTTCCCAACGCTCTTTCCCAGGGGCTCCATCGAATCGGCCACACCTGGCTGCACGTCAGTCCCGGGCTCGGCCAGAGCCGCTTCTCGCCGATCCGGTTCTGGTGCCGGCCGGAGGCAACTCTGCTGCGCCTGGTGCCGAGCTCCCGCGAGCCCGACGGCGCTTTTAGCCACATCAGGCCCGGAAAAACGAGCCCAATGACGCACGGAGCTACATCGAGCCCTGCCGGTACCCCTCAGGGATAGTCGTTCTCAGGGTGGGAGGCGTCGGTAAACTCGCGCATGACCCCCGTCACCATGTAGGAGGTGCGCTCTCCGACGTCGACCGCATGGTCGCCCACGCGCTCGAGGTAGCGAGCCACCAACACCAGGTTGACGGCCCATTCGAAGCTCTTCTCGTCGCCCACGTACTGCTTCAGCTCCTGGAGCATGCCGCGGTTGAGGCGATCCAGCACGTTGTCCTTGGAAGGAAGCTCTTCGGCAAGATCCGCATCGCGCGCCGAGAACGCGCGCAGCGCAGTGTCCAGCAGCTCTCCAGCGCGAATCCCCATCTCCTGCAGCCGGGTGAGCATCGGGGAGTTTGTCGGATAGGGCAGACCGTTCAGGACGAACTTGGCGATGTTGACGCACAGATCGCCGACACGCTCTATATGGACGTTGGAATGGAGGATGGCGTTCACCAGCCGCAGGTCGCCGGCAACCGGGGCCTGCAAGGCCAGGAGGCTCAGCACCCGAGTCTCGGTCGCCAGATAGACGTCGTCGACGCGGTCGTCTTCTTCGATCACTTCCCGCGCCAGGCCGGGATCGCGCTGCTCGAGGGCCTGCATAACGCGCCCGAGTTGTTCGAGCACCATGCGGCCTCCCGCTAGGAGACTGGATTCCGCCGTATCCAGCTCGTCGGCGAAGTTGATTCTGACCATGTCCTCGACCCTAACTGTTGAGCGCCATTCTTAACGCAGCGCGAACACAGCACGAAATGCCTGCTCGTCGCAGTCAAGGCCCTCCCCTCAGCAGCTCGAGCGCCTTACAATCTCCAGTGAGATGAACACTTGATGATCGAAGTCCTGCTGTCGGCGGCATGCCTTGCGCTCGCGGGCGCTCTGATCTATCTGCGAGGCAGCTTCAAGCTCCAAGAGGCGGAAGTGCGTCGTCTTCAAGAGGTAGAGCAAGGGCGCGTCGACCTCGAGCTCACCACACTGCAGCAAGAGCAACGTCGCTCGGGCGAGATCCTCGAGCGCATGGACGAAGGAGTCCTGGTGTTGGACGATGCCCTCGTCCCGATCAAGGCAACCGCCGCCGCCCGCGCCCTCCTGCGCTTGGGCCCGGGGGCGCTGCCTGCTCGGGTCCCCTCCGAGGAAGTGCTCTCGGTTGCGAAAAGGGCCCTCTCGACCCACGGTCCGACTGAGCAAACGATCAGCCTGTGGCCTGCGCAGAGCACCCTGCGTATTCGGGCCCTTCCGTTGGAGGATCCCGCGGGAGTTGCCGTCCTGTTCCAGGATGTAACCGAGGAGCTCAGGACAATGCGCATTAGGCGGCAGTTCGTTGCCAATGCCTCTCACGAGCTCAAGAGTCCCGTCGCCAGTCTTCAGGCGCTGGGAGAGGCGATCGGGGAAGCGGTGCGCGACGATCCCGAGACCGTCATCAAGTTCGCAGCCAAGCTGACCCGCGAAACGGAGCGGTTGAGCCGCCTCATAGCGGACCTCCTCGACCTCTCCAAGCTCGAGGATCCGATCAATCTCGCTGCGCGCGACACAAACCTCTCCGCCGTCGGAAGACGCCAACTCGCCGAGATCAACGCCGCTGCGCAGGCTAAGGACCTAGCTATCGTAGAACGCTTGGAGAGCGGAGTCCTGGTCCGAGGCGACGAGCAACAGCTCGGACTGATGCTGAGAAATCTGCTCGACAACGCCGTCAAGTACACGCCCGAGGGGGGAGTCGTGTCGGTCGAGATCTTCTTCGAGGGCTCTGACGCAATCGCGCGGGTGTCCGACACGGGAATAGGCATCCCCCTCAACGCCCAGTCCAGGGTGTTCGAGAGGTTCTACCGAGTCGACAAAGACCGCTCCCGCGGTAGCGGCGGCACGGGTCTGGGGCTATCGATCGTGAAACACGTGGTGGAGCTCCACGGAGGCTATCTTGAACTTAAGAGCCAGCTCGGTGAAGGATCCACCTTCACCGTCAGACTGCCCGCCCTTGGTGAGAGAAGCCTCAAATCGGTGGCGAGCTGACCATGGCCCTTCAAGCAGCTCAAGTGGTCCGCAGCGAAGTAGCGCCAACACCGAGAGCGGTCCTGCGCGCCAGAAAGAATCCCAATTCCGACCTCGGCGGAGCCGTCGGCAAAGCGCGAGGAGCCGAGCGTACCTGGAAGGTACGTGAGCGACAGATTGAATCCCAATTCCGACCTCGGCGGATAAGAATCCCAATTCCGACCTCGGCGGAGCCGTGCCGTGAAATGCAGCCATCGGCGATGCAGGGACGCTCGAATGTGCCGCTAGTTTCTGCGGCGGGCCACCTTAAGGAGAGATCACAGTAGTGCCGCACATCCTGTTGATCGAGGACGAAGAGGGCCTCGGTGAGGCGCTCGAATATCAGCTCGGGCGCGAAGGCTACGTCGTGGAGCGAGTCATGACCGGAGCACTGGGCCTCGAGCGCTTCACGGC
>JBPCPZ010000063.1:0-14604 GCA_050998655.1 Actinomycetota bacterium | reverse complement strand
GAGCATAACGAGAACGTCTGGGGCGGCACCGCCTACCCGTACTTGCGCGGGGTGCGCGACCGGGCGGATGCAGTTGCCGACAACCCCAACCATCACTGGAGCCTGACGATGCCGTGGAAGTCGTTCTCCGCCCGGCTCAACTCCTATTACGGAGTCGGGGAGCTCAAGAGCTTCTCCCTGCTCAAGCCGTTTGGAGTGTCGGGGCGCGTCACCGTTCCCAAGGGCACGAGAGGCGGGGTCAAGATCGTCGGCGGCATCAGAAAGGTACGCACGAGCGGCTGGTCGATTCGCTCCGCCCTGGCGCTCAAGGACTCGCTGTTCCGGGTGAAGGTCGTTTTCGACCTGGCGGCGGCGTTTGAGGGCAGCCATGCTCTCCGGGCGAGCGGAGCCGACTTCGCCGCCGCACCCGCTCGCCGCATGGGCTCAGGCGACCTCGTCCAGGATCTGCGCCACGGTAGGCTCACGCTCAACCGCCGCCTGGACGCGGTCGTGTGGCAGCACGGCCCCCTGCTCGACGCCTATCTCGAGCTTGGCGGCGCCCGCAGCCGGCTCGGTCTGCCGGTGACGGGGATATGGGGCCAAGGGAAATATCGGGGAGCGCGATATGAGGGCGGCATGCTCCTGTGGTCGCGGGCCACGGGCGCACATGCCATCCCCGCCGCCTTCCTGGCCGCCTATCGCCGGCACGGCGGGCCCTCGGGAAAGTTGGGTCTGCCGGTCGAAGACGCGCTCGGCAGGGGAAGGCGTCAGAGGTTCGAAGGTGGCGTGATCTCGCAAGGGGAGTCGGGGACTCTCCAAGTGCTGGTCCGGGACTCGTAGCGCCCACTAGACTCCCCGTCCATGTCACCAGTTGGCTTCGAACCCCGCACAGAGGGGTTTTGGAGCACCCTCCTGATCCTGTTCGTGAGCGTTGCCTTTGCCTTTGGGGGTCAGCTCATGCTCAAGGCGGCCATGAACGAGATCGGCCGCATCGGGGCCCAGGAGCTGGGATCGTTGGGCGGCACCGTGGGCCGCGCCGCGCGTGAGCCGAGGCTGTGGACGGGACTGATGCTGTTCGCCGTCTCCGCTCTGTTTTGGCTGGTGGTGCTGTCGCGCGTCCCCTTGTCAGTGGCCTATCCGTCGGTGGGGATGTCCTATGTCTTCGTGGTGCTGTTCTCACGCCTATGGCTTCACGAGCACGTCCCGCCGCTGCGCTGGGTCGGCGCCGGCATCGTGGTGGTCGGAATCGTCATCGTCGGTCTCTCTTTCAACCGGAGCCCCGGCTAGTCGTGCGCATCCTTGTCACGGGCGCCGAGGGCTTTGTTGGTGGGCTTCTTGCAGCCTCGCTCAGAGGCGACGGGCACGAGGTCTCTGCCCTTTCGCGGCGCGGCTCACCGGGGATGCTCGAGTGCGACCTCACCGACGCTCAGGCGGTCGCTCGCGCGGTAAAGAAGAGCGCTCCCGATCAGGTCTTTCACCTCGCCGCCCAGGCCAGCGCGGCCCGTTCCTGGACCGAGCCCGCTCTCACCTACGAGGTGAACGTCACGGGGACCCATCTCCTGTTGGAGGCGCTGAGGACAACCTCTCCGGCTGCACGCGTCCTGCTCGCTTGTACCTCAGACGAGTACGGTGCCGTCGCCCCAGAGGATTGCCCCATCGATGAGGACACACCTCTGCGTCCGCTGTCGCCCTACGCGGTCAGCAAGGTGGCCGAGGAGTGGCTCGGGCAGATGTTCTTCTCGGCCTTTGGGATGGCAGTGGTGGCCACACGCGCGTTCATGCACATCGGGCCCGGCCAGCCCCCGCGTTTTGCAACCGCAGACTGGGCGCGCCGGATCGCGCTTGCAGAGGCGGGGAGGGCCGCGCCCGTCATCACGACGGGAAACCTGGCGCTCAAGCGAGAGCTCGGCGATGTGCGCGACGTGGTCGCCGCCTACCGAGCCGCGCTCGACTATGGGTCGGCGGGCGAGGTCTACAACGTCGCCACCGGTGAAGCCCCCACGCTCCAAGAGGCGCTGCTGCTCCTTACCGGCATGTCCGAGACCGAGTTCACGATCGAGGTCGACCCCGCCCGCATCCGTCCGGCCGACCCCCCCATCCTCCAGGGCGACGCCTCAAAGCTCGAACATGTCACCGGGTGGGCGCCCAAGCACCGTCTCGAGAACACCCTTGCCGAGGTGCTCGACCACTGGCGGCAACGAGTACGCGAGGGCCTAGAGGGGTGAAGGCGCTCATCCTCACGGGTGGTTTCGGGACCCGTCTCAGGCCGCTGACCCACACCCGGCCCAAGCACCTGCTCCCGATCGCCAACCGCCCCCACATCGAGCACGTCTTCGACCTCCTGGTGAGACAGGGCATCTCAGATGTCGTGCTCCTGACCTCTTATCTCGCCGAGGCCTTCGCGCCCGCCATCGAGCGGGGGGGGCAAATGGGGCTCCGAGTCGAAGTCACTCACGAAAAGGAACCTCTGGGCACCGCCGGGGCCATCAAGAACGCTCAGAGCCTCTTGGGGAAAGAGGCGTTGCTCGTCTTCAACGGCGACATTCTGACCGACATCGATCTCGGCACGGTGGTCGACTGGCACCGCAGCCGGTCCGCCGAGGCCACGATCCTTCTTACGCCGGTCGAGGACCCATCGGCCTTCGGCGTTGTGCCCACCGAGCCCGATGGCAGGGTGCTCGGCTTCATCGAGAAACCCCCCGCCGGCACCGCGCCCACCAACCTCATCAACGCCGGCGTCTATGTCTTCGAGCCCTCGATTCTCGATCGCATTCCCGCCGGTGAGGTGTGGTCGGCCGAACGACAGCTCTTTCCGCAGCTGGTAGAGGAGGGCGCGGCCCTCTACGCCCTCGGCGGCGACGCCTACTGGATGGACATCGGTACTCCCCAGAAGTACCTCGAGGCGAACCTCGACGCGCTCGCCGGCCGCTTCTTCACCGACGCGGTGGCAGAGCCGGGAGTGGGGGCCGTGGTAACGGGCGAGGACGTCGAGATCCATCCCGACGCCGTGGTCAGAGACGCCTGCCTGGGGGCCGCCGCCCGCATCTCCGAGGCCACCATCGAACGCTCGGTGCTCCTGCCCGGTGCGGTGGTGGGGGAGGGCGCCGTCGTCAGGGGCGCCGTGCTCGGTGAGGGCGTGGTCGTCGAGGCGGGGGCCGAGGCCCTGGACGTCACGGTCGCCGACCGCGAGATACTCGCCGCCTCCGGCTGACCACCCGATTCGCGTTTTGAGCGCTTCTCGATACCGTTTTCGGTACTGTGACGCCCCTAAAACCCAAACTCGACGCTCGAAACCGGACAAAGTCCCTATCCTGGACTGTCATGAGTGAGTTGTGGACCCCCCGAAACATGGACCGCCGGCGCTTCCTACGCCTCGGCGCGGCCTCCGCCGGAGCGCTCTTGGTGGCCTGCTCGGTTGATGAAACGGGTTCCTCGGACGGGCGGCCCCCTCCCGGCGCGCTGGGTCGCCCTCTTGAGGATCCCGGCGGGATGCTCGATCTCCCGCGCGGCTTCCATTACCGGGTCCTCTCGGACCCGGATACGGCTCTCGCGAACGGCGCCCCCAACCCCGGCCACCCCGACGGGATGGCCGCCTTCGAGGGCCCCGGTGGCACCACCCTCCTCATCCGCAATCACGAGCTGGAGAACGACGAGGGCCCTGCGGTCGAGGGGAGCAACCCCTTCGATGCCGACGCGGCCGGCGGCACCACCGTGTTGGTCGTCGATCGCGGCCGCCGGGTCACCGATAGTTACGTATCGTCCTCGGGCACGGACAGCAACTGTGCCGGTGCGGCTACGCCGTGGGGAACGTGGCTGACTTGTGAGGAGACCGGCTCGGACGACCACGGCTACGTCTTCGAGATCGACCCCTCCGACCCCGAGAGCGACGCGTCTTGCACCCCTCTCGGGGACATGGGCCGGTTCGCGCACGAGGCCGGCGGCGTGGATCCCGAGACCGGCATCGTCTACCTCACCGAGGACGACGGGCCCCGAAGCTTTCTCTACCGCTTCCTGCCCGAGGACACCTCGGGCAGGCCCGGATCTCTCGCCCAAGGGGGGCGGCTCCAGGCCCTCGCCCTTGCCGACCAGGAGGGCGCGAACGGCTCTGGTCTCGAGCAAAACCGCTCCTATGCGGAGAGCTGGGTCGACGTCGAGCCCGAGGACGCCAACGAATCTGCGGCCGGTGCCGGGGCGATTCAATTCAGCCGGCTCGAGGGCGCCTGGTTCGCGGACGGCGTGTTGTGGTTCAACGATACCAATGGCGGCGCCGAGGGCCTGGGACAGACCTTCCGCTACCGCCCTGCCGACGAGTGCCTCGAACTTTTCTACGAGAGCTCCGAGGAGGGCGCGATGAAAGCGCCCGACAATGCCTATGTCACGGCCTGGGGGGACTTCTTTTTCGTTGAGGACTGGCGGGACGACAATCGCATCATGGGCATGAGCCCGGACGGGGAGGTCTACGAGTTCGCCGCCAACCGCCTGAACGGTTCGGAGCTCACCGGACCCTGCTTCTCGCCGGACGGCAGCACGATGTTCGTCTGCTTCCAGGACCCCGGCATCACGTTCGCAATCTGGGGGCCGTTCCCCGGCCCTAGCGCCGCCCGTCGCGCCCGCCTTGCGATAGCGGCCCCGCCCCTCTGACTCGCCCGGCCCGGCATGCTGGGCGCGGGGTCAATCGGGGACCGTTCCCATCTGACCCCACGCCACCCGACTAGTGGGCTGGGCGCTAACCTCAGACGAATGACCATCGAAGGGATGAACACGTGAGTGTGCTCGTGACCGGGGCTTCTGGCTTCATCGGCTCCCATGTCGTCGATGCCCTGGTCGCTCAAGGGGAGGAGGTCGTCGGCCTCGACGACATGTCGTCGGGTTCGCTGGACAACCTTGCCGGAGCACGCGGCTCGGAGGCGGGAAAGCTCACCTTTCATCGTCTCGACATCACCTCCGAAGGGGTCGCCGAGGCGATCGCAAGAGCGAGGCCCGAGGTGGTCTTTCACCTCGCCGCCCAGGTGGACGTGCGCAAGTCGGTGGCGGACCCCGTCCACGACGCGATGGTCAACATCATCGGGACCCTGCGGGTTCTGCAGGCCGCATCGGAGTCGGGGACGGCCAAGGTCGTCTTCACCTCCTCCGGGGGCTGTATCTACGGCGAGCCCGATGCGAGCCGGTTGCCCGTCACCGAGGATCAGGTCTATTCGCCGGAGGCGATGCCCGAGTCTCCCTACGGTGTCTCCAAGAAGGTGATGCTCGACTACCTGCGCTACTTCCGGGCCGTCAAGGATCTCGACTTCACGGCCCTGGCGCTGTCGAACGTCTACGGACCCCGCCAAGAGCCGGCCAGCGAGGTGGGCCTGGAGGGCCAGGTCGTGGCCATCTTCAGCCGCAGGCTTCTGGGCGGCAAGCCCTGCACCATCTATGGGGACGGCACTCAGAGCAGGGATTTCGTCTACGTCTCAGACGTCGCGGACGCATTCCTGTCTGCCCGCTCGGCCGGCTCCGGGGAGCTGATCAACATCGGCTCGGGCTCCGAGCTGTCGGTCAACGAGCTCCACGACCGCCTCAAGGCTATCGTCGGAGGGGATCTCGAGCCCGCCCATGCCGCGGCCCGCCCCGGAGAGCTGCAGCGAATCGTCGTCGATCCCTCCAAGGCCGCTGCGGTACTGGGCTGGGAGCCTGCCGTAGGGCTCGACGACGGGCTGGGCCGCACGGTCGAGTACTTCCGCGCCCATCCCTGAGCATCAGCGCAGGAAGCAGCGAGACTCTCCGGGGTCTGGGTAGCAGATCGGCAGCCGAGCGCCCATGGTGTCGAGTAGCGTCGACCTGCTGAGTAAAGCAACGACTAGTTTCAGTCGAGCACCTGCGGACACAGAGGCAAGCCGGGCGTTGTAGCCTGCTCCTAATATCGTCGCAAAAAGGGCTAAACGGTCAGACACTCGAGTCCAATCGCGGCGCTCAACCCAAAGTTACGTACCAGTGCGTATGGGAGTAGAGGGCCATTGTCGGAGACAATGCGATGAAAGAAGCTGCCTCGGATGGAGGCGAACCTATCCCGGCGATTGGCCAGCCAAACCGGGGATCGAACCTAGAGTAAGTAGAGGGGGGTGTAACCGATCAAACCCAAAAAGATGCTCGAGAACGCGTTGAACTCCGCGCCCACACAGGCGTCCTTGGACGACCTCGAAACGCTGAAGCTCGTCACGGACCTCAAACTGGTCGATGTCGATGCGCCGGAACGCGCCGACGAGATTCGGCTGGACCCTCAGCTCGATGCGCCTCGAGTCGAGCTTGGCTCGGGGGTTGCGGGCCTCTACGCCCGCATCGCCGGGGGCCTCGCCGCCACCGATGTGCTCTGCTTGATCACTGCGCTGCTGGCAGCATGGACGGTTCGCTTCGGATTCATCCCGCTCACGAACGGTTACATGGTGGCGCTGGGACTCGGCGCGGCCCTGTGGATTCCGGTCTTCCACGCCTACGGTCTCTACGGTATCCGGCACCTTGGTGCGGCGGAGGAGTTCCGTCGCGTGATCAGCGCCGCCAGCACCGGGGCTCTGCTCGTGGTGCTCGTCAGCTATTGGTCCAAGTCCGAGCTCTCGCGCGAATGGGTCGCTCTGACCTGGGCGTTCGCGGTGGTGCTCGAGCTGACCGGTCGCCGGCTGTGGCGCTCGCGCGTCTATCAGCTCCGTAACGAGGGCCGGCTGTCGGTTCGCACGCTCATTGTCGGCACCAACGAGGAAGCGGGGAAGCTCGCGGTGGCACTGAGCAGCCCCCGGCTCGGCTTCCAGCCGATCGGCTTCGTGGCGACCTCTGAGAGTCACAGCTCGCTCGCCGGTCACCCGGTGCTGGGGCGGCTGGCCGGTCTCTCCGAGCTGGTCGAGGAGCACAACGCAGAGTGCGTCTTCGTGGCCTCGACTGCGGTCACGTCGCAGGACGCCCTCAAGATCATGCAGGTATCCCGCCGCACCGGCGCTGAGGTAAGGGTTTCGGCCAATCTTCCCCAGATTCTCGCCTCGCGGCTGTCGGTCCAGCCTGTCGGGCCCGAGGTCATGGCGATCTCGCTGAAGCCTGTTCGCCTGAGCGGAACACAGACGGTGGTCAAGCGGGCCTTCGATCTCACCGTCTCGAGCCTCGGGCTGCTGGTGTCCTTGCCCGTCCTGAGTGTCATTGCTCTAGCCATCAGGCTGACGTCCGAGGGCCCGGTTCTCTTCCGCCAGGAGCGGATCACCAAGGGGGGCCGGGCATTCACCGTCTTCAAGTTCCGCACGATGCTGGTCGACGGCGACCGTGTGCTGAGAGAGCGAGGAATCGACACGAGCTCACCGTTCTTCAAGATCGAGGACGACCCCCGTCTCACCGGGGTCGGGCGAATCCTGCGCAAGCTCAGTCTCGATGAGCTCCCACAGCTTCTCAACGTCATCAAGGGTGACATGAGCTTGGTGGGGCCTCGGCCCCTGCCGACCGATCAGGTCGCCGCCAACCTCGAGCTGCTGGGTCCTCGCCATGAGGTTCCCACCGGCGTCACAGGTTGGTGGCAGGTGAACGGGCGCAGCAGTGGGGCGCCCGAAGAGGCTCTGAGACTCGATCTCTTCTACATCGAGAACTGGTCGCTGACCCTGGACCTTTACATCCTGCTCAAGACGTTCGGGGTTCTCATGGCCAGAAGGGGTGCGTATTGAGCCTGTCAGAAGCGGTTTCCGTCAGACCACCAGCGTCGCAGTCCGTGCTCGAGCAAGGCCACACCTTCGGCTCCCGCTACATCCTGGGCATGCGCGTCGATGCTTCGAACTATGACAAAGCGGCGAGCCAGATCGTCGAATGGGGGCGTCGCAGGGAGTCCCGCTACGTCTGCATAGCCGCAGTGAACAACGTCGTCGAGGCTCACAAGCGGCCCGAGTACCGGGAGCACATGAATCAATCTGACTTGACCACCTCGGACGGCATGCCGCTGGTGTGGGGTCTGCGCAAGCTCGGCATCCCCGAAGCCACGCGCGTTTACGGCCCCGATTTGACCCCGGTCATCTGCGAGCATGCGGCCCGCGAAGGAGTCAGTGTGGGCTTTTACGGTGGCACCCCCGAGGTCCTCGACGACCTCGTCTCGAGCCTCACCGAGAGGTTTCCCGCTCTTCGGGTCACCTATCGCTGGGCACCGCCGTTCCGACCTCTCACCGAGGAGGAGGAGGCGGAGTTCATCACTGCGGTCAACAATTCGGGTACGGGAGTGTTGCTGGTGGGGCTGGGGGCACCCAAACAGGAACAGCTCATGGCGCGCCTGCGCGGCGAGATCGCAGCTACAATGGTCGGAGTCGGCGCGGCGTTCGATTTCTTGGCCGGCAAGAAGCGTCAATCCCCCCCGTGGATGCAGCGAGCGGGTTTGGAGTGGCTCTTCAGGCTCGTGACCGAGCCGAAGCGGCTGTGGCGCCGTTACCTGCTCGGCAACCCGCGCTTTGCGCTTCTGTTTGCGGCGCAGTTATTGCGCAAAAAGTGACTCGGGGCAACTGAAGTCGACCCGAGCATCTGCCGATACGAAAATGAACCGATTTCGGAAGGGAGAGTTCTCCATGAGTGAGAACGGCATGGGTCAGAACGGAAAGAGCGGAAAATCGGCTCTCGTAGCCGGAGGTGGCGGTTTCATCGGTCACCACATGATCAAGTACCTGAAGGAACGAGGGTATTGGGTTCGCGGCGTCGACATCAAAGAGCCCGAGTACGAGGCGACGTCCGCCGATGACTTCAAGGTGCTCGACTTGAGGCGCTGGGAAAATTGTCTTGAGGCCAATGAGAACGTCTCAGAGGTCTATCAGCTTACCGCGGCCCTGGGGGGCATCGGATATATCGCCGGCACCCATGCCGATGTGGCGCGCAACAACATCCTCATCAACGCCCACATGCTCGACGCCGCTCACCAGAACAAGGCGAGCCGCTACTTCTACTCGTCGTCCGCCTGCATCTATCCTCTCTACCGCCAGAACTCGCCGGACATCGGTGGGCTCCGGGAAGAGGACGCCTATCCTGCGGATCCCGAAGAAGGATATGGCTGGGAGAAGCTCTACGCCGAGAAGCTGTGTCAGTACTATGACGAGGAGGGCCGGCTCCCGACCCGCGTCGCTCGCTTTCACAACATCTACGGTCCGCTGGGCACGTATGACGGGGGCCGCGAGAAAGCGCCCGCCGCCATAAGCCGCAAAGTAGCGTTGGTCGAGGACGGTGGTGAGATCGAGGTCTGGGGTGACGGACTCCAGACGCGCTCGTTCACGTTCGTGGATGACTGCGTTGAGGGTATCTACCGGATCATGCACTCCGACCACTCGGCGCCGCTGAACCTCGGAACCGACGTGCTCATCGGGATCAACGACCTCGTGGACCTCGTCGCCAAGGTCGCCGGCAAGCAGATCACCAAGCGTAACGACATCAGCAAGCCGCAAGGAGTACGCGGCCGCAACAGCGACAACACCCGGCTGCGTGAGGTTCTCGGTTGGGAGCCGAAGACCACTCTCGAGGACGGCCTCAAGACCACCTACGAGTGGATCTCCGTACAGTTGGCAAGACGGCCCTCAGAGGCCGCAGCTTCTAAGTAGCCCGGCACGGCGGCCCGTTGTGTGGGCTCGCCCTAGATCTGGAGGACAAAATTTTGAAGGTAGGTGTCATAGGCGCCGGGCACGTGGGTCTGGTCACATGCGGGACGATGGCGAAGCTCGGCCACGATGTCGTGGGAAACGACCTCGATGAGGAAAAGATCGCGATGCTGCGGCGGCGCGTTCCCTGGTTCTACGAGCCGGGGTTGCAGGAACTATTGGACGAAACGATGGAGTCGGGCAAGCTGACGTTTACTACCGACTCCGCCGAGGCCATCTCGGGCGCCGACGTGGTCTTCATCTGCGTCGGTACACCCCCAAGAGCTTCGGGAGAAGCTAACCTCATCGCCGTCGAGCAGGTGGCTCGTGATGTCGCTCGCCACGGACGGTCGGATGTCGTCGTAGTCGAGAAGTCGACTGTTCCGGCCGGTACCGCTCAGCGAGTGAAAAGGACGCTGGCGCGCGAGCGCGCCGACTTCGCCGGCTCTGCCGAAGTCGTTTCGAACCCCGAGTTCCTCAAAGAGGGAACTGCGGTCGAGGACTCCCTGCAACCCGAACGCATCTTGGTGGGGGCGGAGTCGCCCAAGGCTTTTGCCAGGATGCGGGAGCTGTACGGCCCTCTCCTCGATGGGGGCACCAAGATCATCGAGACAGACATCGCAACCGCCGAGCTGGCAAAGCACGCATGTAACGCTTTCTTGGCGCTTAAGATTTCTTATGCCAACGCTCTCTCTCGGCTGTGTGAGCGCTCTGGTGGAGATGTCGTGGCGGTTGCAGAGGTAATGGGAGCCGACGAGCGCATCGGCCGCTCCTTCCTCAATGCGGGGCTCGGCTACGGCGGCTACTGCTTCCCCAAGGACATTCAAGCCTTCGAGCGTCTCGCAGCGCGCGTCGGTGCCGAGTTTCCCCTGTTGCGGGAGGTCGCAAGGATCAACGACCAAGCGGTCGAGTCTGCCGTCGACAAGGTCCTCGAGGCGCTGTGGAACGTCGAAGGCAAGAAGATCGCGCTGCTGGGGCTGTCGTTCAAGCCCGGTACCGACGATGTTCGCTCCGCCCCCGCCCTGGCCCTTGCCCGTCTGCTGCTGCGCGAGGGCGCGCATGTGGTCGGATACGATCCGCAGGGCGGTTCGAACGCAAAAGCCGAGCTCCCCGAGCTCGAGGTTTGCCATGACATGTACGACGCGCTCAACGACGCCCACTGCATGGTGCTGTGCACCGAATGGGACGAGTTCAAGACTCTCGACCTAGAGAAGCTGCACTCGCTGATGGCTTATCCGGTCGTCATCGACGGCCGCAACCTGTTCGATCCCCAAGAGATGAGGAACGCCGGGTTTAGCTACTACCCAACCGGCCGTCCTCACGTCGTCTAGAAAGTACTAGGTTGCCACGAGCGGTAGTTACCGGAGGCGCGGGCTTCGTCGGCTCGCATCTTTGCGAGCGGCTGTTGCACGAAGGTTGGGACGTAGTCTGCTTCGACTCTTTCCTTACTGGTGATTCCGGTAACCTGAGCCGCATTATGTCCCACGAGAGATTCCGGTTCGAGCGATATGATGTTACGAATTACATGTTCGTGGAGGGCGATGTCGACTGGGTGCTGCACTTCGCCTCTCCCGCTTCTCCGCGCGACTATCTCGACCATCCGATACACACTCTCAAGGTAGGGGCACTCGGCTCGTTGCACGCACTGGGTCTGGCCAAGGCGAAGTCGGCCGGGTTCTTCATGGCTTCGACCTCCGAGGTCTACGGTGATCCCAAGGTCCACCCTCAGCCAGAGACCTATTGGGGAAACGTCAATCCAGTGGGGCCTCGCGGCGTCTACGACGAAGCCAAACGCTTTGCGGAAGCGATGGTGATGGCGTATCACCGCACCCACGGCATGCCGGTGAGGATCATCCGCATCTTCAATACCTTTGGGCCGCGCCTGCGCAAGGGCGACGGCCGGGCGGTCCCCACCTTCATCCAGCAGGCGCTTGCGGGTGAGAAGCTGACAGTGCACGGCGACGGCGAGCAAACCCGGTCGTTGTGCTACGTCGACGACCTCGTCGAAGGGATCTGGCGTTTCATCCATGCCGACATCCCCGGACCAATGAATCTCGGCAACCCGCGTGAGATCACCGTTCGCCAGCTCGCAGAGATGATCGCATCCTTGGCGGGTAGTGACTCCGAGGTTGTGTTCACCGACAGGCCGGTGGACGACCCCGAGGTCCGTTGTCCCGACATCTCCCTTGCTCGCTCCACAATGGGCTGGGAACCACAGGTCACCCTCGAAGACGGGCTCAGGCGAACCATCGATTGGGCTCGCAGCTCGTGGTGACCATTTGTACAGAAATCCTGCCGGTGTATCCAAGAATGACTCGAAGTACTCAAAAGGACAAGGTGAGCACATGAGTTGTCTAGTCACAGGGGCGGCCGGATTCATCGGTTCGCGCCTCGGCGCGCGCTTGATTGCCGAGGGCGACCAAGTCGTGGGGCTCGACGATCTCTCCGAAGGCTCCGTCGACAACTTGTCGGACTGCCCCGAGATCGAGCTGGTGGAGGCAGATCTCCGGGACGAAGCGGCGGTCGGCAGAGCCGCAAAGGGCTGCGACGTCATCTTTCACCAGGGTGCGATGAGATCGGTGCCGCGCTCGATGCAGCTGCCGGGACTGACTTCCGACGTCAACGTCCGGGGAACGCTCAACGTGCTGCTTGCGGCACACGAAAACGGAGCCCGCGTCGTCAGCGCGTCCTCCTCCTCGGTCTACGGCGATCAGACGGAGTTTCCGCTGCACGAGGGCATGACTCCCGAGCCGCGCTCTCCCTACGCGGCTTCGAAAATGGTCGGTGAGGTGTACTGCAAGACGTGGTGGCGAGCCTATTCCGTCCCCGCGATCTCCCTGCGCTACTTCAACGTCTTCGGCCCGCGACAGGATCCTTCCAGTGAGTACGCGACACTGGTTCCTCGTTTCGTGCTCGCGTGCATGAAAGGCGACCGCCCGGTCATCCATTCCGATGGTGAGCAGGCGCGCGATTTCACCTACATCGACGATGCGGTCGAGGGCAACTTCGCAGCCGCACGCGCTCCCGAGGCGGCGTTCGGCGAGGCTTTCAACATCGGGGGGGGGCAAGATCCCACCTCGGTCAACGAGATTCTCGCCATAGTTGCAGAGTTGACCGGGACTCGCCCCGATCCGATATTCACAGATCCTCGCCCCGGCGACGTGCGGCTGACGCATGCGGATCTCAGCCGCTCCGCCGAGTTGCTCGGCTACAAGCCGCAGACCACTGTGAGGCAAGGGCTCGAGCAGACGGTGACCTGGTTCGCCGAGCACTTCGGCGCCGATCCCGGGCGCTAGATGTCGCTCTTTTCCACGTCTGCAGCGCCGAGCATTGCTGCGCGCGAAATGATCCAGACTTGCGTGTAGTGCGCTATTACCCGCGTGCGCTCGTGGGCGACGGCGGCATGACCAGCGCGGTGAAGCGCTGGTCACAAGGAATGGTGAATTGCGGTGCCGAGGCCGTCATTGCCTTCGACGAGGGTGTGGACCCGCCGGCAGAGGGCGGCGTCCAGTGGCTCCCCGTCCGCCATGCAGGCAAGCGCGCGCTCAAGGCTCCCATAGGCCTGGAAGAGATCCTCGAGCCCGACGACATCCTTGTGCTGCACTCGGGTTGGACCTACCGCAATGTGCGGGCCGCTGCGGTCGGAAAGCGAATGGGCGCTCGCTACGTGCTCGAGCCGCGCGGCGCATACGACCCTCATATCGTCGAGCGAAAGAAGCTTCTCAAGAAGGGCTGGTGGGCGGCGTGGGAGAAAGAGCTTGTGATGGCTGCCCCTGCGATCCACGTGTTCTTCGAAGAAGAGAAAGCGCATCTCGACGCGCTCGGCTATCGAGGGGCGGTCATCACCGTCTCGAACGGCGTCGACGTTCCTCGTGAGCCGTTGTGGCGAGGGAGGCGCGACTCCTATGTCCTATGGCTGGGGCGTTTCGACCCGCAACACAAGGGCCTCGACATCCTCATCGACGCCGTCTCCTTGCTGTCTGTGTCCGAACGACCCCAGGTGAGGCTTCACGGCCCCGATTGGCGGGCGCGCAAGCAGAAGGTGGCGGAGTGGATCGCGGACAAGGATCTTGGCGAGTGGATCACGGTGGGTGACGCCGCCTACGGTCCCGCCAAACGCGAGCTGCTGGTGGAGGCGTCCGGCTTCGTCTACCCGTCGCGCTGGGATGCATGTCCGAACTCGACCCTCGAGGCCGTCTCGCTCGGCATACCGACGTTGGCGACCCCTTACCCCCTAGGCGCCTACCTTGCTCGCAAGGGTGGGGGGATCCTCGCCCAGCCCGATGCACACAGCCTCGCCGACGGCCTGCGCCGCCTTTTCTCCGACGAAGCTCCCGCGCTCGGCGCACAGGGCGCGCGGGTGGTGCGGGACGAACTCGGCTGGGACCACGTCGCCGGTGTGTGGCTCGAGCAGGCAAAGGCTCTGCCGGGATGACGCGCTCCGCGGAGGAGCTCACCGAGCTGTGGGTGCCGCTGCTCAACCGTCTAACCGAGACACTTCCCGACTGGGGCCTGTGGAAGAACGCCGACGCCGCGCTGTCGGGCGAGGGGGACTTCGACTCGATGGCCCCTGCGGCCCGCTGGGATCAGATCACACGCGAGTTCGCCGAGTGGGCCATCGCTCACGGCTTCTCACCCGTGGCCGCCTGCCGGGAGGTTCCGGGCGTGCTGTTTCTCATCGCGCTGGATAAGGAGAACGCCACCTTCTTGGAGCTCGACGTCAATGCCCGCAAGTACTTTCGCGGTTCCACCTGCTTCGAGCCCGAGGACATCTCGCCGCTCATGGAGCTCGACGACAAGGGCTTCCGACGTGTGCGCCCCGGCACCGAAGGCGTCATTCTGCTGACCCAAAACGGCCTCAAGTGGGGAGGCGCTCCCAATGAGGCTGGGCTGAAGAAGAGGCGGGTGCGGGAGGTGCTGCAGAGCGACCCCGAGGGCGTGCGCAAGACGGCGTCGCTGTTCGGCTTCGCCCGAGGCTCGCTCGTCAAGGGGGCCGAGGCGGCGATGCGTGGGAGCT
>JBPCPZ010000005.1:0-6278 GCA_050998655.1 Actinomycetota bacterium | reverse complement strand
GCTTTCACAGCGGGGGCCCCGCTCCTTGGGGTTGGTGTTGAAAAAGCCAGGGGGAGACAAGCTTGCGGCCCGCCGACAACCGCCTCGGGGAACCTGGTTTCCCAGCAGCCTGTCCTGAACTGAGAGTTTCTCTGTGACATTGTGTGCGCTAGCGTCGCCGCTGCGCGGAACTCGTAAGCAATTGACGGCACCCCTGGGGGTGAGTGCAAGCCAAACGGACAGGAGCGACCGGCTCTTTGGAGATAACTAAGGCTCCCCGGCATAGGGCCAGGTGGGGCAAGGTGCTCGACCAGACCCGCTGCATCGGGTGCCACGCATGCACGACCGCGTGTAAATCCGAGAACGAGGTGCCGTTGAGCGTGACGCGCACCTACGTGAAGTCCGTCGAGGTCGGCTATTTTCCCCAGAGTCGGCGTTCGTTTCAAGTCACGCGCTGCAACATGTGCGAAGACGCGCCGTGCGTGGCCGTCTGCCCGACGGCCGCCATGTATCAGCGAGATGACGGCCTCGTCGATTTCGACAAGTCGATCTGCATCGGATGCAAGGCGTGCATCGCCGCTTGTCCTTATGACGCGATCTTCATCAACCCCGAGGATAATTCAGCCGAGAAGTGCAACTTCTGCTCACACCGGCTCGACATCGGTCTCGAGCCCGCTTGCGTCGTGGTCTGCCCCGTGGAGGCGATTTTCGTGGGTGATCTCAACGATCCTGACTCGAGAGTGGCGAAGGTCGTGAACCGTGAACCAGTGGTGGTCCGGCGCCCGGAGAAAGAAACGCGACCTAAGGTCTTTTACAAGGGGGCTCATCAGGCGACGCTCGACCCCATCGCGGCGCGCCGGCCGAGTGGAGACACGTTCATGTGGAGCGAACAGACTACCGGCGGGGACCATGTTGCTTCCGGCCATCCACAAGGATGGAACAACTCAAGCGCGGCCGCGCTGTTGTCTTATGACGTCCCTCATCGAGCACCATGGGACTGGCGCGTGAGCCTTTACACGTGGACCAAAGCGATTGCCGCCGGCGCATACCTGGTGCCGTTGTTGCTCATCCTCGCCGGGTGGCTTTCGTGGACCAGCGTTATCTTCACGTGGGTGGCCCCCATCACAGGCTTACTCTTTCTTGCGATTACGGGAGGGCTTCTGATCGCCGATCTTAGCCAACCCAGGCGCTTCTACATGATCTTCACGCGCCCGCAGTGGAGCAGCTGGCTGGTTAAGGGTGGCTTTCTGATCGCGGCCTACGGTGGCGTGCTGACACTGCATCTGCTCTTCACGGTCGTCGGAATAGGCAGCGCTCACAAGATGCTCGCCTTCCCGGGTCTTGCCTTGTCGATCATGGCTGCCGTTTACACGGCCTATCTGTTCGCGCAGTCCAAAGGGCGAGACATGTGGCAGAGCCCGCTGTTACCACCCCACATGTTCGTGCAGTTGACACTCGCAGGATCTGCGGCGCTGCTGCTTGCTCCGGTGCCCGACGAAACTGCAGTGACGCCCTTGGCCTTCGTCCTTGCGGCCGGAGCTCTCGGCCACCTCCTGCTGGTGTGGGGAGAGGTAACCCTGGGTCACTCGACCGCCCATGCCCACCTCGCCGTGTGGGAGATGGTAAGGGGTCGTTTCAGCAGCTTTTTCTGGGTGGGAGTGGCGCTGGTCGTAGTAGGGCTCCTGGCTCCCCTGATCGGGCCGTTCGCCGCCCCGTTCGCGCTTGCCGGTCTCTTGGCTCACGAACACGCGTATGTGCAGGCAGCCCAGGCGGTGCCCCTTGCCTAAAACACAAAGGCGTAGGAACAAGGCGACATGACGGCGAGGAGCCTCGATGACCTTGCACGCCGAGTGAGCGCGGCGCGAGCAGAGGTGGAAGCCCGTGGCGAGACCTTCTATCCGGGCCCCAGTCGCATCAGTCTCGCTGCTTTTCCTCCCAAGGAGCGATGGGACGACTGGGTCGAACTGGACTCACGCTCATACCCACAGAGAGTGGAGAAGCGCTACATGCTCGTTCCCACGACCTGTTTCAACTGTGAATCGGCCTGCGGTCTTCTCGCCTACGTCGACAAAGAAACTCTGCAGGTTCGCAAGTTCGAGGGCAACCCCGAGCACCCCGGCTCGCGCGGACGCAACTGCGCCAAAGGGCCGGCCACGCTTAACCAGGTCACGGACCCGGATCGCATCCTCTACCCACTAAAGCGCGCCGGAGCTCGAGGGGAGGGCAAGTGGGTCAAGGTCACTTGGGACGAGGCGCTCGAGGAGCTCGCCGCACGAATCCGCAAGGCGATCACCGATGATCGTCACAACGAGGTCATGTATCACGTGGGGAGGCCGGGCGAGGATGGTTTCACCGAGCGCGTGCTCGCCACCTGGGGAGTGGATGGGCACAACTCCCACACCAACGTGTGCTCATCCGGAGCGCGCGCCGGTTACCACTTCTGGACGGGTATCGACAGGCCGAGCCCGGATCACGCGAACGCCAGGGTCATCTACCTCATAAGTGCGCATCTGGAGGCCGGTCACTATTTCAATCCCCATGCCCAACGGATCATGGAGGCTAAGCAGGCCGGCGCCAAGCTGATTGTTCTCGACGTGCGCCTGTCCAACACTGCCACTCACGCCGATCACTGGTTGTCGCCTTATCCCGGAAGCGAGGCGGCCATCAATCTATCGATTGCAAACCACCTCATCCAGAAGGGGATCTACAACCGCGAGTTTGTAAGTCGATGGTGGAACTGGAGGGAGTATCTTGCCCACGAGCATCCCGAGCTGGAGGAGACCTTCGAAGTCTTCGAAGCGCTGCTCAGGGAGCTTTATGAGGACTTCACCTTTGAGTTCGCGGCGGCCGAATCCGGTATTGCGCCGGAGGTTCTCGAGGAAGTCGCCAAAATCGTTGCGACCGCCGGAACGCGTCTTTCGACGCACAGCTGGCGGTCGGCTGCGGCGGGAAACCTTGGCGGCTGGCAGGTGTCGCGTACTCTGTTCTTACTCAACGCCCTGCTGGGGGCGATCGCCACACCGGGAGGGACCTACCCGAACGCGTGGCACAAATTCGTCCCCGCGCCCATCTACTCTCCGCCGCATCCTCACACCTGGAATGAGCTCACGTGGCCGCTCGAGTATCCTTTGGCGTTAAACGAGCTTAGCTTCCTGCTGCCGCACTTTCTCAAGGAGAACAGAGGGCGGCTTGATGTCTATTTCACCCGTGTGTACAACCCCGTGTGGACGAACCCGGACGGGTTCTCCTGGATCGAGGCGCTGACCGACAAGGACAAGGTGGGTCTACATATCGCGCTCACGCCGACCTGGAACGAGACTGCATACTTCGCCGACTACATCCTGCCAATGGGGCACTCATCTGAGCGCCACGACGTCCATTCCTACGAGCAGTATGACGGCCAATGGATTGGATTCCGCCAGCCTGTTCTGAGAGCCGCACGTGAACGCCTCGGTGAGAGCGTCGCCGACACACGGGAGGTCAATCCCGGAGACGTGTGGGAGGAAAACGAGTTCTGGATCGAGCTGTCGTGGCGCATCGATCCCGACGGGGATCTCGGCATTCGCCGATACTACGAGTCTCGGAAAAACCCCGGCACCAAGCTTGGTGTGGACGAATACTACGAGTGGATGTTCGAGAATTCGGTGCCTGGACTCCCCGAGGCGGCGAGCGCGGAGGGTCTCAGCCCGCTGGACTACATGCGTCGCTACGGAGCGTTCGAGATCTCCAAAGAGATCGGTGCGGTTCACGAACAGGAAATCCCATCCGGCGAGCTCGTCGGAGTGGGCGAGAGTCGCCTCGGGCGCGTGTTTGCCAACTCCGAGAATCCGCCTTCCGCAAATGTCGTGCCCCAGGCGACGCCGGAACCCGATGCCATTGGGCGCCGGGCTGTGGGGGTGCGCGTCGATGACAAAGTGCTGCGCGGTTTTCCGACACCCTCGGGGCGTCTTGAGTTCTTTTCCACGACGCTGGCGACTTGGGGCTGGAAGGAGCATGCTTTGCCCGGCTACATTCGTAGCCACATCCATCCTGCGGCACTCTCCCCGGAACAGATGCCGCTCATCTCGACTTTTCGGCTGCCCGTCCAGATTCACACGCGTTCGGCCAACGCCAAATGGCTCGACGAAATCGCTCACACCAATCCGCTGTGGCTGCACCCTTCGGATGCCGCCAGGCTCGAGATTGACTCCTCTGACCTCGTGCGCGTAAGCACCGAGATCGGCCATTTCGTGGTCAAGGCATGGATCAGCGAGGGAATCCGGCCCGGCGTCGTCGCCTGCAGCCACCACATGGGCCGGTGGAAGCTCACCGATCAAGGACAGCGCCAAATGATGGCGACTGTGGCTCTG
Source organism: Actinomycetota bacterium (assembly GCA_050998655.1). Lineage (GTDB taxonomy): Bacteria > Actinomycetota > CADDZG01 > CADDZG01 > WHSQ01 > JACDAL01. The sequence continues at coordinate 1,950 of JBPCPZ010000005.1, read as the reverse complement.
GACGGCGATGAAGGGCGCTGGGGATTGTCGCGACGAAAGGGGGTCGAGCCGTATGAGTCGGATGATCCCGACACCAAGCGGATCTGGTGGACCGATGTGGGGGTACATCAGAACCTCACCTTCTCGGTGCACCCCGACCCCATCTCGGGCCAGCATTGCTGGCACCAGGCAGTTCGTGTGTCCAGAGCAGAGCCCGGGGATTCGTACGGCGACATCTTCGTGGACACAACGAAGGCGCACGAGATCTACCAGAGATGGCTAGAGCTGACCAGAAATGCCCTCGCGGTTTCACCGGATGAAACTCGCCGGCCTTTCTGGCTGATGCGCCCCCTCAAGCCGTCCAAGGAAGTGTTCAGACTCCCGAAAGTGCGGACGTGACCACGCGGGCGGAGCTGTTTCGAGCGCTCGGCTCTTTGTGTGAGGCGCCAACCCCTGCGGCGCGCCACCTGGGGGCCGCGCTCGCTCTGCCCGGACGGCCGACCGATCATGACCACACCGATGTATTCCTCTTCCAGCTTTATCCTTATGCATCGGTGTACCTGGGGGCCGAGGGAATGTTGGGGGGCGAAGCGCGCGATCGGGTGGCCGGTTTCTGGCGCGCCCTGGGATTTCGCCCTCCGGCCGAACCGGATCATCTGGCGGCGCTGCTGGCGTTGTACGCAAGGCTTATCGAGTGGGAGCTGGAGGAGACCGAAGTTGCCCGGCAGGCACTCAGACGTCAAGCCCGGAAGGCCCTGCTGTGGGAGCATCTCCTTAGCTGGGTGCCTGTCTTCGCGCACAAGGTTCGCAGGCTGGAGATCCCCTTCTATGCGGGGTGGGCGGATCTGCTTCTCGAAGCCATTATCGACGAAGCCAAAACAGTTGGGCGCCAGGAGACGCTGTCCCTACACCTCAGGGTCGCGCCGGAGTTGCCGCCCCCTTCAGAGGATCCGAGCTCATTTCTGGCCGGGCTGCTGGCGCCGGTGCGCAGCGGAATCGTTCTCACCCGTGCCGATCTCTCCCGCGCCGCCCGCGATCTTGATCTCGGCCTTCGAGTGGGCGCGCGTCGCTTTGTCCTCGAGAGTTTCTTTAGCCAAGACGCCGGCGCGTCACATGCCTGGCTGACCCAGGAGGCGTACCACTCGGCCGAACGACATGCGTCCTTCGCACGCGATCTCGCAGACATTTCCTTGTTCTGGAGTGGAAGGGCCGAAACCACTGCCGCCCGGTTGTCCGAAGATCTTTCTTCCGGCGGAGAGGAGGTCGCTGAAGCTGCAAGTCGCGCGGGATGAATAGCTCGCACGCGAAGTCATGGAGTACGAGGCAGTTCGAAGAACTTTTCGGGAGGAGGTCGAGGTGCTCTCAAACGTGACCTTGGAGCTGGCTCGTGGAGCGCGGAGTGTATGGGCTTTCGAGTGAGGCCGCCGAGCCAACGAGATGAACAAGCCTAAGGCGTTATCGGCTCGTCGCAGTCCTGTACTGTCCGATTAGCCCTAAGATCGAACGGCAATCGATATGCGAGACCTTCCTACCGGCACCGTCACCTTCCTGTTCACTGACATGGAGGGCTCAACCCGACTGCTGGAGCGGCTCGGGGAGCAGTACAGGGACGTGTCCGGAACCTGCGGCTACTCCTGCGACTCCATGACTGTCCTTTGGTGAGTTCCTTGTCCTCTCGCCTACGCAGCCTACCGGATCAGCCCTCGATCGGTCGGGCCCTACCAGGGGAAAAGTAGAGGTGGGTCAAGGACTCTTCGTACTTCTGGGGAGATTCACCTACATCTGACGTGGGTGAATCTCATCAGAGCAGGAAAGAGACTCAGTTCTCGACAGTGATGGTGCCCGTCATGCCGGTGCCGTCGGGGAGGCCGTGCACTCTGCAGTAGTAGTCGTAGCTGCCTGGCTCTGTGAACTTGACGCTGAAGTTATTCCCCTCTCCCAGACACTTGTGGGTCCTGATCGGAGAGCAAC
>JBPCPZ010000095.1:0-5732 GCA_050998655.1 Actinomycetota bacterium | reverse complement strand
CGATCGGGGCCTTCGAGGCGCTTTTGTGGGGGAGCGTGTGGGGATCGCTCTTCGGTGCCCTGGGAGCACTCAGGTCCGAAGTATCGGGGGCCGTCCAGCTCGCCGCGCTGGGGCGCGCGCTCGAGGCCCGGTCTCGCGTCGCCTACGAGGGGCTTTGCTCCGCAGTCGTGATGCTGCTGTCGGGGGCGGTGCTGTCCTGCGCCGCGCTGTTGGTAGGGGCGATCGTCGCCCTGGTGCGGAACTCGGTGCCGATCGACCTGTCGTGGCGCTCGGCCGCGGCCGCGCTCATATACCTGGTTGCGTTCGCCCCCAACGTCGTGCTGATCTCCCTGTCCCTGTCCCTGGGCGCACCGGTCGAAGTGGGCGGGCGCATCTCCGTCGCCGGGAACAGCTTCGGACGGCTCGCCGAGTACTCGCTTCTCGACTGGGGCGGGGCGGGCACGCCCGGCGTCGCCTTCGCTCTTCTTCTCGTGCCGCTGTTGGCGTGCCTGCTGGGCGGGGCAGCCGCCCACAGACAGGCGGCCGATAAGACGGCCTCGCTGGAGGTGGTCGGGGTGGCGGCGCTGTGGTTCGGCGTCCTGGTGCTCTTTCTGGTGGCCCTGGCAGAGGCGCGCCTAGGGGCCGGGTTGTTCGGCCGCCGTGGAGTAGCGCGCGTGGCCCCCGATCCTCTCGGCGCGGGGGTACTGGCGTGCGGGTGGGGGGCCGCGCTCGGCTGGGCCGGCTGGAAGCTGCAGGAATGGCGCTCGAGGGGATGAGCGCGTCGATCCTTCACCATCGTGTAGTGGGTCCGCTTGCCTGCAACTGCTATGTCGTGGGGGATCCCACCGCGCGCCGGGCGATCGTCATCGATCCGGGAGGCGACGCCTCCGAGCTCCTCGGCGTCTTGGCCGCACAGAACCTCGAGGTCACCGCTATCGTTGCGACACACGCTCATTTCGATCATCTCCTCGCTGCGGAGGAGCTGCGCGCGGCGACCGGAGCTCCCTTCTATCTGCACCGCTCAGACGAGGCACTGCTGTCGTGGATGCAAGAGTCCGGCCGGCTGTTCCTGGGGGCAGACCTTCCGCCCCCTCCCGAGGTCGACTCCTGGACCACAGAGGGCGACCGGCTCGTTGCCGGCGCGGCCGAGCTCGAGGTCATCCACACTCCGGGCCACTCACCGGGATCGATCTCGCTGGTGGCCGAGGGCGCGCTGTTCTCCGGGGATACGTTGTTCGCCGGCTCGGTGGGGCGCACCGATCTTCCCGGGGGAGACTCTGCCGCGCTGGTGCAGGCGGTACGGGGCAAGCTCTTCGAGCTACCCCCTCAGACACCCGTCTACCCCGGACACGGCCCCGCAACGTCTCTCGAGGTGGAACGCCACTCGAACCCGTTCGTGGGGGATGCTGTCGGATGACCTCGGTGACTGGGCTCTCAGAAGCTTGAATTTCGGTGATTTGTTCACGTCATCAGGCGGAGAATCTCAACTTTTGCGCACGGTTCGCATTGGTTCCGCGCTTTGGATCCAAGGCACATAAGACTGTAGATTGAGGCTGCCGTTGTGGACCTTGCTGCTATGTTTCCTTCTGTGGCAAAGCCGGCGAGGCCTTCCCTCCATCATCTCGCGCTCACGGTGACCGACCTCGATGCGAGCTTAGGTTGGTATCAAGAGGTTTTCGATGTGTCGCCGCTGATGGAGGCGCCACATCCGGGTGGCGTCGGGGTGGTGTTGGCCGACGAGCAGCTGAGCCTCATGATCGTTCTTCACCGCCACGACGGCAACGAGCCGGAACGATTCTCCGAAGTGCGGACGGGATTGGATCATGCGGGTTTCATGGTCGCGAGCCGGGCAGAGCTGGAGAGATGGCAGGACCACCTCGCGGCTCACGGCGTGGCGCCTTCTGCGGAGGCGGCGAGCCCGCTCACGCAATCTCCTATAGCCGACGAACCGTACGGGTCGGTCCTCGTCTTCCGGGACCCCGACAACATCCAGCTTGAGTTCATCGCTCTTAGTGCCGCAGAAACTCAGCCCTAGAACTCAGACTCTCGCAAGTACTGGTTGATTAGCAGGATCGACGCCGCCCCTTCGCCGACCGCTCCTGCGACCCGCTTGATCGAGCCGTGGCGGACGTCGCCGGCAGCGAACACCCCCGGCATGCTGGTCTCCAGCAGGAGCGGAGCCCGGGCGAGCGGCCACCGTTCCCGCCAACTCTCTTCGGCCCAGAGATCGGCGCCCGTGAGCACGAAGCCCCGCTTGTCCCGGGCGACGGAAGGCTCCAGCCACTCAGTGTGCGGCTGTGCCCCGATCATCACGAAGAGTGCTTCGGTTGCCACCTCCTGCGTCATCCCCGTGGAGCCGTCGAAGACCGTCACCGCTTCAAGGGTGTGCTCGCCCATGGCCTCGGCGACCTCGCTGTTGAGAAGCACTCGGACGCGCTCGTTAGCCTCGATCTCCTTCACCAAGTAATCCGACAAGCTCTTCGAGAGGAAAGGACCGCGCACCAAGAGGGTCACGCGGGCGCCGACCTGAGAAAGATAGATCGCCAGTTGGCCCGCCGAGTTGCCCGCCCCAACGACGCATACGTTGACCGCGCCCAATGCTCTGGCTTCCGATAGACCGGCGCCATAAAACACGCCGCTGCCCACGAGCCGGTCGACGCCCGGTGCTTCGAGCTCTCGATAGGAGACTCCGGTCGCAATGGTCACCGTACGGCTGTGAACTTCCCGGCCGTCCGCGAGGATCACAATGTTTTCGCTATCGTCCCTCCGCAGGCTTGCCACCGGAGCGGTAGAGGCCACGTAAGCTCCGAACTGTTGCGCCTGCCGCGATGCCCTCTCAGCAAGATCTCTTCCGCTGATTCCCCATGGAAACCCCAGGTAGTTACGGATCATCGCACTCGTCCCTGCCTGTCCTCCCACGGCGAGAGACTCGAGGGCCAGCACGCGGAGGCCCTCGGCCGCGGCGTACACTGCGGCTGCGAGTCCCGCCGGTCCCGCGCCCACGATGGTCACGTCATAAGGGGAGTCCTGCGGTGGGAGATCGCGTCCGCCCAAAGCGCGTGCAACCTTCATGACGGACAGGTCACGGATGATCCGACCATCGTAGAGACCGGCTGCGGGGAGGTCGTCATGCGTCAACCCGTGCTCCCGCATAAGCGCTCTGGAACCGGGCGAGTCAGGAGGATAGACGCCGGTAGCGACGTTGTTGTGCTCGGCGCCTCGAACCAAAGAGCTTATGAGCGGCGACCTCGGCTCGCCGATGAACTTGATTTTCTCCAGTCGAGGAAGATGGGTGCTGGACCACACTCTAAGAGCTTCTCCGGTAGTCGGGTAGAGCTCCTCTTCCGGTGACGCCCACGGCTTGCCAAAGTAGTAATCGATGTGGTTCAAGGTTAGCGCTCTGATGATGGGCTGTTCCGCTCGGAGATCTCCGACATCGATCATCAAGGCTCTCATTGCCCCCGGGTGGTACTCGCGGGACTGACTGAGAAGATCGATCCCCGTCATCTCAGGCATCCATTGATAGGCGATGGCCAGGGCTACGATCCGTTCGTCCCTCGCCAGACGTTCCTGCAATCGCGCTGCTTCTAGCGACGAGGTCGACGAGAGCACGTCATAGTCGGCGCCGTATCGCCTCGTCATGTCTCGCTGGAGGACTTCCAACGATCTCTCGTCGTGGTCGACGACCAGGATTATCGCTTTCATCGCCCTACGGATATCACGGTGTCCAGCTCGTCGCCACTACTCTGGAGCACTCGGTGCTCGTTGTTCGAGGCGGACTCTGGTGATTGTTGAACAACGAGAAGTCCATGTGGGAAGCCTCTCTCAGAGCCGCTTCGTCAAGGAAAGCAGGTTCGGAACGGGCCTAGACCTAGTGGATTAATTACACCGTAATAGTTACCTTGGATGAGTACTAAGCAAGTGGCCGTCGTGCCGCGAATGCGCTTCGGCCACGGAGTGGGCGGCCAGTGTTCTGCGGCCGCACTTCAGCCGGGGGCTCTAGATGTAGGGAGCAACCGCCGCCAGGGGCACGCCCGGGTAGCGCTCGATGTCCCGCTCGAGCGTCACTCTGAACTTGTCTTCGCGGGACGTGGACTTGCGAGCCACCTCTCTGAAGCCAAGCCTCTGGAGCCTGCGGAGCTCCCCCGCGTAGGCCTTACGCAGGCCGGCGCCCGGAGCCCTGAGATAGAGGTCGAGCGTGATCTGCTGGGTGATCTTTTTCTGCCTGCCTTCAGCCATCGGCCGACAATACTCGACCGATGCTGTGTTTGGTTCCCGTAGCCGGAAGGGCAGGTGTAGTCAGACCCAGTTCTTGTCCTTGAAGTAGAGGTAGAGGCCGGCGCTCGTGATAATCATCAGTGCGAGGGCGAAATAGAAACCGAAGAGCCCCCCGTCTGGGGGCACCAGAGCGAAGTTCATCCCGTAGACGCTGGCGATGAAGGTCGGCACCGCGATGATGGCCGCCCACGCCGTCAGTCTCTTGGTCGTCTCGTTGAGCCGGGCGGTTTGCTCGGAGCGCAAGAGGTCCAGTACCGCGGCGGTGAGGTCGTCGACGTTGCGGACCTGATCACCGATCCTCAAGATGTGGTCGTGCACGTCTGCAAACAGCGCCCGCGTCTCGGCAGGGAAATGACCACGGCCGGGGTCCTCCGCGGTCCGCTCGAGCGCGTGTTCTGTCGGCAGGGCGTAGTGGCGCAACCGAGAGAGCTGCTGTTTGAGGCTATAAAGCTCCTTCTGCATCTCGCGTTGCATGCCGGGGACAGAATCGTCGAGGAGCTCCTCGCTGAGAATCTTTTCTTCAAGCGACTCGATCCGGTCCTCGAGGCGGGTCACGATCGCTTCGTACTCGTCGACGAGCACGTCCAGAAGAGTGTGGATGAGAAAAGCTGAGTCCAGCTCCGGATCGCCTTCCTGTGATCGCCAGCGGCTCTTGGCAGCCTCGAGGGTGCGCTCGGCCCCCTGATGCAGGATCAGCAAGAAGCGATCGCCCACGAAACAGGCGATCTGAGCCGCCTCGAGCTGACCGTGGGCCTCATCGAGCTGGTGCAGCACCAGAAAAAGGTGGCCCTCGTAGTCCTCGAGCTTGGGACGCTGGCGGGGCCTGCGGGAGTCCTCGACCGCCAGGCGATGAAGCCCGAACTCCTCCTCCATGACCTTGGCGTCCGTGTCGTCGACCGTCGAAATGTCGGCCTCAGCCCACACGATGTTGCCGAGCTCCGAGCGCAGCTCCGAGATCTCAGTGAGATCATCCACATTCTTCCAGCCCGATTTGTCCGAGTGGCATACCGCAAGCAGCATGCTTAGACAATAGGGCCAAACCGGCCCCGCGCCCAGGACGATTACCCTGGATGCCTCAACCAGGTCAAGCTAACCCCAAAAGGAGCCAGCCGCCGTGTCGAAGGGCATGGACGACAGAGCACAGGAGATTCAGCAGCAGGAGGTCGCTCGCTTCGAGGACAGGACGTCTCGCTCGAAGAGCCTTTACGAGCGCGCCGAGCGCTCGATGCCGTTCGGCGTGACGTCGTCGTTCCAGGTCGGTGATCCCTATCCCATCTATCTCGCCGAGGGGTCGGGCAGCCACGTCACCGACGTGGACGGCAACACCTACCTCGACTTCCGCACCTGTTTCGGCACGATGGTCGTGGGTCATGTGCACCCGGAGGTGCGCGCTGCGATCGAGAAGGCTGCGGCCACGGGTACCCACTTCGCCGCGACGACCGAGACCGCCGTGGAGCTCGCCGAGGAGATAAAGC
>JBPCPZ010000022.1:0-9733 GCA_050998655.1 Actinomycetota bacterium | reverse complement strand
GCGATGTGCTGTTCGGCAACCTCGACTCGTATCTGATCTGGAAGCTGTCGGGTGGTACGGACGGCGGCGTACACGTGACTGACGTCACCAACGCCAGCCGCACATTGATGATGAACCTCGAGACGCTCGACTGGGACAACGACATCCTGTCGCTGCTGGGCGTGCCGCGCGCCATGCTCCCTGAGATCAAGGCGAGCTCCGAAGTCTATGCCGAGGCAACCGCGGAGCTCGGTGGTATTCCCATCGCCGGAGACCTCGGCGATCAGCAGGCCGCGGTCTTCGGACAGACCTGCTTCTCGGTTGGCGAAGCCAAGAACACCTACGGAACCGGCAACTTCCTGCTGCTCAACACCGGCACCGAAGCGGTGCAGAGCAAGAACGGGCTCTTGACCACGCTCGGCTACAAAATTGGCGACCAGGACGCGGTCTATTGCCTCGAGGGAGCCATCGCCATCACCGGGGCGCTCGTTCAGTGGCTGAGGGACAACCTCAAGATGATCAAGTCCGCTCCCGAGATCGAGGAGCTGGCCAAATCGGTCGACGACAACGGCGGCTGTTACTTCGTTCCCGCGTTCTCCGGCCTCTTCGCTCCTTATTGGAAGGGAGATGCCCGCGGCGTCATCGCCGGGCTTACCCGTTATGTGAACGCCGGCCACCTTGCCCGGGCGGTGCTAGAGGCGACCGCATGGCAGAGCCGCGAGGTCGTCGAGGCGATGAACGCAGACTCCGGCGTCGAGCTCAAGTCTCTGAAGGTCGACGGCGGCATGGTCCAGAACGAGCTCTTGATGCAGTTCCAGGCCGACACGCTCGGGGTTCCAGTCATTCGTCCCAAGGTTGCCGAGACCACCGCTCTCGGAGCCGCCTACGCGGCCGGGCTCGCAACCGGATTCTGGGGGGAGATCGAGGACCTCCGGGAGAACTGGCTCGAGGACAAACGCTGGGAGCCTCAGATGGACCAGAAAGAAGTCGAGAAGGAGTACGGCTTCTGGAAGAAGGCGGTCACCAAGTCCTTCGACTGGGTCGAGTAGAGCATCGATCTTTCAACAGCAGCCCCGGTGAGCGGGGCTGCTGTTGATTAAGTAGCGTTAGCCGGCATGAAAACGATTGAGGCCGAGGTCCTGGTCATCGGCGGGGGCGCCACCGGGGCGGGGGTGCTGCGCGACGTCTGCATGCGCGGCTACGAGGGCCTGCTCGTAGAGCGCTCGGATCTCGCCATGGGAACCAGTGGACGTTTTCACGGCCTGCTCCACTCCGGGGGGCGCTACGCGGTCAAGGACCCCTCGTCGGCCAAGGAGTGCATGGACGAGAACCGCATCCTGAGGCGGATCGCCGCCGACTGTATCGAGGACACCTCCGGTTACTTCGTCACCACCGACAGAGACGACCCCTCCTACTCGGACCTCTTCATCGAGGGGTGCCGTAGAGCCGGAATCCCGGTGGAGGAGGTCCCCGTCGCCGCCGCGCTTGCCGCCGAGCCGCGCCTCAGCCCCCGCATCAGCCGTGTGCTGCAGGTCCCCGACGCGGGCATCGACGCGTGGAAGACGGTGTGGAGCGGCGTGCGCTCCGCGCAGGACTACGGGGGCCGGACCCTGCCCTATCACAAGGTGACCGGCATTCTGCGAGACGACCACAGAGTCCTCGGTGCGGTTGCGGAGGGCCGCGCCGGCGATGAGGTCCGCATCCGGGCGGGTTTCACCATCAACGCGAGCGGCGCCTGGGCGGCCTCGATCGCAACTCTTGCTGGATGCGAGGGAATCACGATCCTGCCGGGGCGAGGAATCATGATCGCAATGGGCCACCGGCTCGTCGACACGGTGATCAACCGCTGCCAAATGCCGACCGACGGCGACATCCTGGTGCCGATCCGCACGGTCAGCGTTATCGGCACGACCGACGAGGAAGCCTCCGACCCGGATGATCTCGCGATCCTCCAGGAGGAGGTTGATCAGATGCTGGATGACGGCGAGACTCTCGTCCCCGGCTTCAAGCAGGCGCGGGCGCTGCGCGTGTGGGCCGGGGTGCGGCCGTTGTTCAAAGACAGCAAAGAAGAAGGGTCCGCCACGCGCGATGTTAGCCGCTCCCACAAGCTCGTCGACCATCGCGAGCGCGACGGTGTAGACGGCTTCCTCACCATTACTGGAGGCAAGTTCACGACCTTCAGGCGGATGGCCGAAGACACCGTCAACGCCATGGCCGCGCAGCTCAAAGACGAGCGAGCCTGCAAGACCCACGAGGAGCAACTTCCCGATTCCGAGGAACGCACCTACTACGCGCTGGGGTCGAGGCTCTCGGCGCGCGAGGACAACCTCCACGACGAGCAGATCATCTGCGAGTGCGAGCTCATCGGCAGGCGCGCGCTCGAAAACGCGATGCAGCGCCTGGGCTCGTCCGACCTCGACGACATTAGACGCACGCTGCGGCTCGGCATGGGGCCCTGCCAGGGGGGGTTCTGCATCTATCGGGCCGCGGGCATCCTGCATTCGCTTCAGAGCATCGATGCCGCCATTGCCACTACCTCCCTCAAAGACTTTCTTCAGGAGCGCTGGAAGGGTCTCCACCCGATTCTCTATGGCGACGGCCTGAGGCAGGCGAGGCTCGACGACTGGATCTTTCAGGGTTTGCTCGATGTCGAGCATCTCCCGGGCGGGCAGAAGGCTTGAACGCGGACACCGTCGTGATCGGGGCCGGGCTGGCCGGGCTGACCTGCGCCCTGCGCCTCGCCGAAGGGGGCCGTAAGGTCGCGGTAGTGGCGACCGGCGCCGGGTCTCTGCATCTCGGGGGGGCCACGATCGACATCCTCGGCTACGACCCCGGCCTCGTCACAAGCCCTGCTGCGGCACTGGGAGCGTTCGTCCGCGCGCACCCGGAACACCCCTACGCCCGGGTACCCGCGAGCATCTGGACCGCTGCTCTTCAATGGCTGAGGGAGCGCTGCGGGCCTCTCCAGCTAACGGGATCGCTGCACCAGAACCTCATGCTTCCCACCGCTGCGGGGGCCCTCAAGCCGAGCGCCCTCGCCCCCGAGAGTGTGGCTGCCGGCGACCTCTCCGCCGGGGGCAAGGTCGCCCTGGTGTCGTTGGCCGCCCTCAAGGACTTCTATCCGAGGCTCGCGGCCGCCAATCTCAACCGCGCCGAGACAGGTTCCACCGAGGGCATCGAGGCCCGCGCGATCGAGCTTCGCGGTGCGGTTGCCGGTGAGGCCGACCCCGGCCCTCTGCGGCTCGCCCGGGCTTTCGAGGAGGCCTCGTTCAGGGACGGGATCGCGGCCCGGCTCGAGGGGAGGATCGAGCCGGGCGAGCGTGTGGGCTGGCCCGCCGTGCTGGGATTGCGCCGGAGTCCAGAGGTCGTTGCAGAGCTGGCCGAGCGCATCGCTGCGCCGGTCTTCGAGATACCCACCCTGCCCCCATCGATCCCGGGCATGCGTCTTCACGCGGTGCTCAGCCGAGCGCTCAAGAGGGCCGGGGGCCGCGTGGTGCTGGGAGCTGCCGTGGTCTCGAGCGCCTCTCACAACGGCCGGCTCCAGGCGGTTACCACCGACACCGGAGCGCGCCCCTCGTCTCATGAGGCCCGTCAATTCGTCGTCGCCACCGGGGGAGTGTCGGCGGGAGGTGTGACGCTCGACTCGTCGTGGACGTTCAAGGAGAGCGCTCTCGAGCTGCCGCTTCATGGCGTTCCGCCGCCGGGGACGGAGCGCTTCTGCCCCGATGTCTTCGCCTCTCATCCCACCGCGCGCATTGGAGTCGCGGTCGATGAGGAGTGGCGGCCGCTCGATGCCGGCGGCAAAGTCGTCTACGACAACGTGCGGGTTTGCGGCGCCACGCTTGCGGGGGCCGAGCCGCACAGAGAGAAGTCGGGCAACGGCATCAGCCTGGTCACCGGATATGCGGTAGCGGATGCGATCCTGCGTTCATGACCACCGACATAAGGGCGTCCCTCGACCATTGCGTCAAGTGCACGATCTGCGAGACCTATTGTCCGGTGTCGGCCGCCACTCCGCTGTTCCCGGGCCCGAAGTACGTGGGGCCTCAGGCAGAGCGCTTTCGTTCGGAGGAGGCCTCAGTTGATGAGTCGCTCGACTATTGCTCCGGTTGCGGCATCTGCTCACAGGTGTGCCCGCAGGGCGTAAAGATCGCCGAGATCAACGCTCGGGCGCGGGAGCGCATGAAGGCGCAGCGGGGGGTTCCCCTCAGAGACCGCGTCATCGCCCGGCCCAGTGCGTCGGCCCGCCTCGCCACACCGGTGGCTCCGCTGGCCAATCTTGCCCTGGCCAGCCCCGTCTTGCGTTACCTCGCCGAGTCAGTGATCGGAGTGCATCGAAAAGCACCGCTGCCGCGCTTTGCCTCCCGAACTTTTCAGAAGCGGCACCGGCGGCGCTCGCCTGCTGATTCATTCCGTCCCCAGCCCGCCCCTGCCAAGTCCGCCAAGGTCGTCTACTTCCACGGTTGCGGCGTGAATTTCTTCGAACCCCGGCTCGGAGAGATGGCGGTCGCGGTGCTCGAGCGCAACGGCTTCGAGGTGGTCGTGCCGCCCCAGGACTGCTGTGGCCTGCCTCTGCAGTCGAACGGACTGTTCTCCGACGCCCGCGCCTACGTGCGGCGGCTCGCCGCAAATCTCGCCCCCTATGCACGCGCGGGGATCCCGATCGTGTCGACCTCGACGAGCTGCTCACTGATGCTGAAGCGCGAGGCCCACGAAATTCTCGGCGAGGACTCCGAGGACCTTGCGGTGGTTTCGGAGCAGATGTACGACATCTGCGAGCTGTTGGCGGGCCTCTTGGGTCGCGGGGAGCTCGACACTCGCTTTCAACCCTTGTCGATGACGGTTCCCTATCACGCCCCCTGCCAGCAGCGGGGCCACGGCATCGGCTCCCCGGCCCTCGACCTCCTGGAGCTGATTCCGGGCCTCGCGGTCTTGGCGCCAGACGCCCCGTGCTGCGGTATCGCCGGCACCTACGGCCTCAAGAAGGAGAAGTACGACATCGCCATGGCGGTGGGCCGACCACTGTTCGAGTCGATCTCTGAGCTGGGGGCGACGATCGCAGCGTGCGACAGCGAGACCTGCAGGTGGCAGATAGCCCACGCCACGGGAGTGCCTGTGGTCCATCCCATCGAGCTCCTGCACCGAGCCTACGTGGGGGAAAAGTAGGGTTTTGTGGTGAGCCCCGCCAACAATCCTCTGGACTCCCGGCTCATGGGGCTCACCTATCTGCGGATAGCGCTGATCCCGGTCGTGATGGCGCTCACGCTGAGGGGGTCGTGGGGGGCCGCGGCGGGGGTGTTCGGGATCGCCGCAATCACCGACTTCTTCGACGGCTACCTGGCGCGCCGGTGGAAGGCGACCACGGTGCTGGGCTCGTTTCTTGACACCACGGCCGACAAGCTGCTGGTCGCAGGCGCCCTGATTGCACTGGTGGAGGTGGGCCGGGCGTGGGCGTGGGTGGCCTTCGTGATCGTGGGACGGGAGCTGGTCATCCTGGGATTGCGCGGGGTCGTGGCCTCGGATGGACTCGTCATGACCCCCTCGTTCTGGGGCAAGCTCAAGGCCAACGTCCAGTTCGTGGCGATCCTGCTGGCGCTGCTGCGCCCGGCCGCGCACCTCGGCCCCCTGTTGCTCGATGAGTGGGTGATGGTTCTCGCCTGCTTCGTGACCGTCATGTCGGGCCTGGAGTACCTCGCTCGCCACTCGAGCGCCCTGGCCGGCTCCCGGTGAGCAAGGTTCTGGTCACCGGCGGCACGGGCGTGGTCGGTGCCGCGGTGGTGACGCGGCTGGTGGCTCAGGACAGGGAGGTGCGCGCTCTGGTGCGCAGCGATGACGGGGCGGCGCGAGTGAGCTCGTGGGGGGCGGAGCCGGTTGTTGGCGACGTGCTCGATACCGACTCTATATCTGCGGCCATGCGCGGCATCGCGGTCGTCTACCACGTCGCCGGGCTCAACAGCCTGTGCCCCCGGGACCCGGGTGCGCTCTACGAGGTCAACGTCTCAGGCACTCGCAACGTGGTGGAAGCAGCCGCGCGCTCTCGTGTAGCTCGGCTGGTGCTGACCTCCTCGGAGGCCGCGATAGGAGAGCCAAAGAACAGCGTGGGCTCGGAGGTCTCCGAGCACAGAGGCAGCTTTCTCTCTCACTACGAGCGCTCCAAGCACCTCTCCGAGCGGCTTGCCTTCGACCTGGGCGCACGCTTTGGGCTCGAGGTCGTGGCGGTCAACCCCTGCTCGGTGCAGGGTCCCGGCCGCTCCACCGGCACCGCCCGCATCCTCAGCGCCTGCATCGAGGGCAGGCTCAAACTGTTTCTTGACACCCGCTTGAGCATCGTCGACATCGACGACTGCGCCGAAGGACACCTGCTCGCCGAGCACAAGGGCGTCCCCGGTGAGCGCTACCTGCTGTGCGGTTCCACGCTCTCGAGCCGTGAGGCGTTGGAGCTCATCTCTCGCCTTGCGGGCACCTCCCACGAGCCTCGCCTGGTGCCCGCGGCGGCAGCCTATGCGGCGGCGGCCTGCGCCGAAGGGGCCGCCCGGGTCTCGGGGAAGGATCTGAGTGTGTGCCGCGCCATGGTGAGAACGATCGCATTCGGGCACGCCTACGACGGCTCCCGGGCGAGCCGAGAGCTGGGGCTCGTCTACACGCCGATCGAGGAAACCCTCAGGCGCACGATCGAGTGGCTTCGTGAGTAGGGGGCCGCGTAGTCAGAAGCGACTCAGTGACTCTGGTGCCCCTCCTGTCCCGTAGCGAAGTCACCCTCGTGGGCCTTGTCGGGCGTGTCGGGGGCGTCCTCCTGACCCTCTGAAAAGCGCCTGGTCTTCTCCTCGTCTTCCTCGTCGAGGGGATCGTCCTGGCCTTCCGCGTAGTTCCCCTCGTGCGTCTCCTCCGGAGAGTCCGGCTTGTGATCCTGGCCCTCCTCGAAACCGCCCTCCTCCGGCTGTTCCGGAGCAGCGGGCCGCTCTCTGTCTGCCATCTAGTCTCCCTTCTTCGGGCTGTGGGCTGTGGAGCCTTCCAGCAGTTGAGGCAGCGTACGCCAGAAGCGGCCGCGTGGGACGGCCTCCACGCCGGCCGCCCGGGCGGCGTCGCCGAGTGCGGTGTCGACGTGCGAGAAGAAACCGATCGTCCGGGCTCGGGGGGCCGGGCCGAGTCCGCCTAATCCGGGCTCGCCGGCTTCGTCGAGATCGACCACCACCAGCTCGGGAGCATGTTCGGCCAGCGATCGACTGAGGTCGTCTACGCGAGTCGTGACCATCGTCCAGCCGGCCCTGTCGGCGGCATCCGCCACCCGAGCCCTGGCGGCGAGATCACGGCTCGCGAGCAACAGCTTCATGTCGAGAGCCTAGTGGAGATCGGGAGCGTCCGCCCCGGCCTCCTGCCGGGCGCATTAGCGGTGGCAAACGTCCGCAGTCCGCGTTTACACACATTTTCTTGTGTGCGGAGGTCCACGGTCCGCGTTTTACTCCGCTCCGTTCTCCGCCCCCCGACAGCGGCTCCCCCGGCAGCGGCCCCCCGGCTCTTTGTCGGTTGCTCGGGGTACGCTTTCGAGCGTGGACAACCCCGTAAAGCCACGTGGCACCTCTCCCAAGAAAAGGCTCGCCTCTAACAAGCCGGGCTCCGGACCGGGCTCCGGACCGGGCCCGTTCGAAGGCAACCGGCGGTGGGTCTCGATCGCGTGGATCGTGGGCGGGCTGTTGCTGCTCCTGTGGGCGGTGAATTCGCTCGCGGCGTCCTCCGAGGAGGTGCCGTTGTCCCGCCTGCTGGACCTCGTCGACCGCGGCCGGGTCACCGAAGCAACGATCGGAACCGGGTCGGTGACCGGCACCTACAGCGCCGGTGAGGAGGAGAGGAGCTTTACCACCACGCTGCCCCCGGACTTCCAGACCAACCAACTCGTGCAGCGGTTGACCAAGCAGGGCGTGACGTTCTCGGGTTCGCAGCCGGGCTTGCTGACGCAACTCCTGATCGGTTTCGTGCCGTTCTTGATCTTCGGCGGCCTCATCTACTTCTTTGTGTTTCGGCGGGCGCGCCAGCAGCTCGGC
This sequence comes from Actinomycetota bacterium, assembly GCA_050998655.1. Classification (GTDB taxonomy): domain Bacteria; phylum Actinomycetota; class CADDZG01; order CADDZG01; family WHSQ01; genus JACDAL01. The sequence goes on along the minus strand of JBPCPZ010000022.1, from coordinate 1,715 downwards.
GGCGGCGCCGGCGGGCCCCGGTCCCTCGGCAAGAACAAGGCCAAGCTCTACGATCGCACCGATCTCAAGACCACTTTCGCCGACGTCGCCGGAGTGGACGAGGTCGAAACTGAGCTCCAGGAGCTTGTCCTGTACCTGAAGTCCCCCGACAAGTTCAAGAAAGTAGGGGCGCGCATACCTAAGGGAGTGCTGCTGGTGGGCCCGCCGGGCACCGGCAAGACGCTTCTGGCGCGAGCTATTGCAGGAGAGGCCCAGGTACCGTTCTTCTATATCTCGGCGTCCGAGTTCATCGAGCTCTTTGTCGGGCTCGGCGCCGCCCGGGTGCGTGACCTCTTCCAGCAGGCGCGCCAGCGGGCGCCGGCGATCGTGTTCATCGACGAGATCGACTCCATCGGTCAGGCTCGCTCGGGGGCGGGGGGCTATCAGATGGGCTCCAATCAGGAGCAGGAGCAGACCCTCCAACAATTGCTCACCGAGATGGACGGTTTCGAGCCCAACTCCGGCGTCATCATCGTGGCCGCCTCCAACCGCCCCGAGGTCCTGGACCAGGCACTGCTGAGGCCGGGGCGCTTCGATCGCCAGATCCAGGTCAACCTGCCCGACATCAGGGGGCGCGACGAGATACTCCAGATCCACGCCCGCGACGTCAAGATGGGGACGGGAATCGATCTCAAGGTCCTGGCTCGGCGCACGCCCGGTTTCTCCGGGGCTCAGCTCGCCAACGTCATAAACGAGGGCGCCCTGCTGGCGGCCCGGGGGAACCGGGAGGTCGTCGAGATGCAAGACCTCGAGAACGCCATCGATCGCGTGACCGCCGGGCTCGAGCGCCGCTCTCAGGTGCTATCGGATCGTGAGCGCAAGCTGGTTGCTTTCCACGAGCTCGGCCACGCGCTTGTGGCTCGCTTCGTCGAACATGCCGACCCGGTACATCGGGTTTCGATCATCCCCCGCGGCATCGGAGCGCTCGGCTACACGCAGCAGCTTCCCGACGAAGAGCGCTACCTCATGTCTGAGCCCGAGTTGCGGGACCGCATAGCGGTCCTGCTGGGGGGCCGAGCCGCCGAGGAGACGGTGTTCGGGTTCGCCACCACCGGCGCCCAGGACGACCTCAAGAAGGCTACCGAGATCGCCCGGCGCATGGTCATGGAGTTCGGCATGTCGGAGAAGGTCGGCCCCATCAACATCTCCGAGCAAGGGGCCCGTTTCCTGGCGCCCATGTTCCGGAGGGGCGACGATGTCTCCGATGAAACCGAGGTCGCGATCGACCGGGAGGTCAAGTCGATCCTGATCGAGGGACAGGAGAAGGCGCGCCGCATCCTTATTGAACGCCGAGCAGACCTCGACGAGCTGTCCGAGGTTCTGCTCGAGCGTGAGTCCCTCGACCGCGCCGACCTCGACCGCCACTTCTCACCGGACGGGACCGCGGAGCTGGAGAGGAAAACGGCGGAACTCTAGCTGGTTCATTCGCCGAGAAGCAGGGTTTTTAGGTTCTCAGGGGCATTTCGAGCGCACCATTAGGTTCACAGGCGATTGGCGGTGCCGTGTTGCTCATCGTGCGACAGACCGATAGACCAGGCTGCTGGGTTGGCAGATCATCGCGAAAGAAGCCTCCTGGATATCGGGCCTGGAGCATCGAGTGGTCACTGGGCTACCCTCCCACTAATCGGTGAGGGCCGGGATGAAGGCCACGAGTGGTTGCCCCTAGAGGGCCATGA
>JBPCPZ010000013.1:0-10193 GCA_050998655.1 Actinomycetota bacterium | reverse complement strand
CTCGTTACCTATATGGAGCGCAAGGTTATTGCCGACATGCAAGCGCGTGTAGGTCCAAACCGGTGGGGGCCATACGGATTGCTGCAAGCGATCGCCGACGGCATCAAGCTCTTCTTCAAGGAGGACTTTCGACCCGCGGCCGCAGATCGCTGGACCTATGCGATCGCTCCCGCTGCGGCGATGGTGCCATCGTTTCTCGCCATCGCCGTTGTCCCGCTTGGGGACCACGTCACCGTGGGCGACAGGCGCGTCGACTTCGTGATCGCGGACATCAACATCGGTATTCTCTACTTCCTGGCGATGGGGTCTTTGGGTGTATACGGCGTCGTGCTGGCGGGTTGGGCGTCCGGCTCGAAGTATCCACTGCTCGGAGGCGTGCGCTCGACCGCACAGCTCATCTCTTATGAGATCGCGCTGGGCCTGTCTTTGGTGCCCATTGCCTTGGTGGCGGGGAGCCTTTCTCTGAGCGACATCGTCGCGGCGCAAGCAGGCACCGTCGGAAACGTCACCTTCTTCGACGGCATCCCGCTGCTGGAACAGTTGCAGAACGTCTTCTCGATCGTGCCCAACTGGTACATCTGGTCGCAATGGCCGGCATTCGCGATCTTCTTCGTGGCCGGGATCGCCGAGACCAACCGGGCTCCCTTCGACCTCCCCGAAGCCGAGACCGAGCTGATCGCCGGCTATCACACCGAGTACTCCGGGATCCGCTTTGCGATGTTCTACCTCGGCGAGTACATCCACGTCGTGGTCATCTCCGCAGTAGCGGTGAGTCTTTTCTTCGGAGGGTGGCACGGACCAGGGCTCGGTTTCCTGCCGTGGCTGTGGCCGCTGCTGTGGTTTCTTGCGAAAACCCTCGCCTTCGTCTACCTGTTCATCTGGCTCCGAGCCACGCTTCCGCGCCTGCGCTACGACCGCTTGATGTGGCTCGGATGGAAGCGACTGATCCCCGCTGCCTTGTTGTGGATAGTGGTAACAGCGACGGTGAACACCGAAGGTGTGTCGCGCAACATTCGTTTGGCCGTTTTCATGGTCCTGGCCGGGTTGATTCTTGCCTGGGTGGGGCGAGGAGACCCTCGCCTCGCGTTCGCCGTGGGCTCACATCGAGGAGGCAGCCGTGGCACTGCCTGAGATCCTGACCGGCATGAAGATCGTGATCAAGAGCGTATTCAAGCGCAAGGAAACGGTCGCCTATCCCGAGGTGCGCAGGCAGCCTTTTCCCCGGTTCAAGGGACGGCATGTCCTCGACCGCCACCCTGATGGGCTCGAGAAGTGCATCGGTTGCGAGCTTTGCGCGGGCGCCTGTCCTGCAGATGCGATCTACGTGGTCGGGGCAGAAAACACACCGGAGGCCCGCTTCTCCCCGGGCGAACGCTACGCTCAGATCTACCAGATCAACTACCTGCGCTGTATTTTCTGCGGGCTCTGCGTCGAAGCTTGTCCGACCGAAGCTCTGCTCATGACTACCGAGTACGAGATCTCTGGGCCATCGCGAGAGGGCCTCATCTACACCAAGGATCAGCTCATCATCGACGAACCCATCAAGCGCCACTGGAAGACGAAGAAAGAGGTTCCCGCCACGGTCAGTCTGGGTGAGGATCTCGACAGAAAGCGAGGGGGATGAACCTCGAGTACTTCGTCTTCGGGGTGATGTTTGTGATGGCGCTCGGGGCGTCTCTGGCAATGTTGTTCGCTCGCAACGCCGTCCACGTGGCCCTCTTCTTGGTAGTAACCCAGGTCGCTCTTGCGCTTGGGTTTCTGCTCCAAGGCGCCTTCTTCGTGGCAGCGGTCCAGATCATCCTTTATGCGGGCGCCATCATGGTGCTGTTCCTGTTCGTCATCATGCTTCTTGGTGTAGACACGCGCGAAGCACTTATCGATCCTCTGCCGGGCCAGCGCCCGCTCGCCATCGGGCTGGGTGGCTTGCTGGCTGCTGAGATCCTGTGGGTCGCAGTCAGGGGGGTGGAGCTTGCCGCCGCAGGCGGAGATCAGGCGGACGCGCTCACCGAGCTGAACCAGAACCCGGGCAATGTCAAAGCGCTTGCGGCTGAGTTGTTCTCCCGCTACCTGCTGCCGTTCGAGGCGACCTCGGTGCTGCTCGTGGTCGCGATCGTCGGAGTCATGGTGCTGGCCCGGCGCATCGGCAGGGTCCCGAGCACCGGCACAGGCGCCGAGAGCGCTAGTGGCAGTGACAAGGAGGGGGCCGCCGCATGAGCGTGGCTCCCGGCTACTACCTCGCTCTTGCGGGGTTGATGTTCTCGATCGGTGTGGTAGGCGCCCTCATAAGGAAAAACGCGATCGTGATCTTCATGTTCATCGAACTGATGCTCAATGCAATCAATCTCATTTTCGTGACCTTTTCGCGCATGTGGGGCCATGTCGACGGCCAGATCCTCGTCTTCTTTGTGCTGGTGGTGGCTGCTGCAGAGGTGGTTGTCGGCCTCGCCATAATCCTCGTGATCTCGAGGCGGAGGGGCACGGCCAACGTCGACGATGTGAGCCTCCTGAAATGGTGAGCGTGTGATCGACGTCGCTCCCTATGTGATCGCGCTGCCGCTGGCCGGAGCGCTCGTCCTGATGATCTTCGGCAAGCGCATCGGCGATGCTGCGGGGGTCGTTGCATCCGCCGCGGTTGGAGTGCCATTCCTGATGGGGCTGGGGATGCTCGCCGATCTCCTGGGGCGTCACGCCGAGGAGCGCTCTGTCATGGTCACGATGTTCGAATGGATCAGGGTGGGCGACTTCGAAGCGGCAGCCACGCTCTTGGTGGACCCACTGTCGATAGTGATGGTGTTGGTCGTTACCGGTGTGGGCACTCTGATCCACGTCTACTCGATTGGCTACATGCACGGGGAGGCGCGCTACGCCCGCTTCTTCTCCTACCTCAACCTGTTCGCGGCCTCGATGTTGCTGCTCGTGCTGGCCGACAACCTCCTCCTGCTCTACGTCGGCTGGGAGGGGGTCGGGTTGTGCTCGTACTTGTTGATCGGCTTCTGGTTCGAGCGGCCCGCCGCGGCCAACGCGGCCAAGAAGGCATTCATCGTCAACCGCGTCGGGGACTTCTCGTTTCTCATCGGGATCTTCGTTCTATCGGCCTCCGCCGGCTCGCTGACGGTGGGGCAGGTCAACGCCCAAGCCGGAGGCATGGCCGCGGGAGTAGCGACTGCCGCAGCGCTGCTGCTGTTCGGAGGCGCCACGGGCAAGAGCGCCCAGATCCCTCTTTACGTGTGGCTCCCCGATGCCATGGAAGGCCCAACTCCGGTCTCAGCCCTGATTCACGCGGCCACCATGGTGACCGCCGGCGTCTACATGGTCGCTCGTTTCTCGCCTGTGTTCGAGGCGTCCGGGGGCGCGGCTCTTATGGTGGTCGCCTGGATCGGTGCGCTGACTGCGTTGTGGGCCGCTCTGTTGGCGACCGGCGAGTACGACATCAAACGGGTGCTCGCCTATTCGACCGTGTCCCAGCTCGGCTACATGTTTCTGGCCCTGGGTGTGGGGGCTTACTCGGTAGCGATCTTCCACCTCGTCACTCACGCATTCTTCAAGGCTCTCATGTTCCTGGGGGCCGGATCGGTCATGCACTCCCTTGGGGGCGAGACCGACATGCGAAGGATGGGCGGTCTGCGTAAGGCGATGCCGATGACCGGCTGGACTTTCATGATGGGCTGGCTCGCCATTTCGGGCATCATCCCGTTCTCGGGCTTCTTCTCAAAAGACGCGATCCTTGCGTCCGCGTGGCACGAAGGACAGTTCCTGCTGTGGCTTATCGGAGCCGTCACCGCGGCACTGACTGCCTTCTACATGTCGCGCCTCTACTTCCGGGTGTTCGAAGGCAAGCTGGTCACTCCTGGGAACCTGCACGTCCACGACGCGCCCGCGAGCATGGCCGCAGCGCTCATCCCGCTGGGGGCGCTGGCGGTAGTGGGCGGCGTGATCAACCTTCCGGGACCACTGACTCTGGAGGTCTTTCTGGAGCCGGCGGTGGGTCACTCGGAGGTGCCCGGCGGTATTGTGCCGTGGATCCTCGGCGCCATTGCTCTGGCGGCCGGCGTGGCGGGAATCGCCGCCGCGCGCTTTCTCTATTCTTTGCCCTCGGGTCAGAAGCCGTTGGCCACACTGCACGAGCGCTTTTCACCCATCGTCTCGGCAACACAGCACAAGTTTTATGTCGATGAGCTCTATGGACGTGCAATAGTCCTGCCCGGCAAGGCGTTGGCGGGCTTATGCGCTAATTTTCTCGACGCTAAGATCGTGGATGGAGCGGTCAACGGGGTTGGCCGGCTCGTGGCCCAGTCCTCCTGGGTCCTGCGACGTGTTCAGACCGGCTACATCCGCAACTACGCCTTGACGTTTCTGTTCGGCGTTGTCGTGGCCTTCTCGCTATTGGCGTTCAGGAGTGTTCTGTGAGCGGCTTCTCCCTGCTCGATCTGGTGCTGTTCGCTCCCCTGATCGGAGCGCTGATCATCACCTTCGTTCCGAGCCACGCCTTCTCTCTGATCCGCACCACCGCCCTCACCGCAACTGCGGCCTCCTTCTTGTTGTCGATTGGTCTGGTGATGGGTTTCGACGCGAACGAGGTCGGCTTTCAGCTCGGGACCTCCAAGAGCTGGATTCCCGAGTGGGGAGTGACCTACAAGACAGGGCTGGACGGCATCAGCTTGTGGATGGTGATGCTGACGACCTTTCTCATGCCGCTGGGCGTGCTCGCCTCGTGGTCGATCACGAGCAGAGTCAAGCCCTACTTCATCTTCTTTCTGGCTCTCGAGACCGCATTGCTGGGAGTGTTCTGCGCCCTGGACATGTTCCTCTTCTACGTCTTCTGGGAGGCCTCTCTGGTACCGATGTACTTCATCATCGGCATGTGGGGATACGGGCGCCGCGTCTACGCGGCGATGAAGTTCTTTTTGTTCACGCTCGTCGGTTCGCTGCTGATGCTGGCGGGGATCCTCTATCTCTACTTCAGCGCGGATCAGCCGACCTTCGATTACGAAGCTCTGCTCGGCACTCCGCTGGCCCTCGACGTCCAGCGGCTGCTGTTTCTGGCGTTCTTCGCTTCGTTCGCCGTAAAGGTGCCGCTCGTGCCCTTGCACACCTGGCTTCCCGATGCCCATACCGAGGCGCCGACTGCGGGCTCAGTGATCCTTGCGGCCGTGCTGCTGAAGCTGGGTGCCTACGGCTTCATCCGCTTCGGCATAGCGCTGTTCCCCGACGCGGCGCGCGAGTTGGCGCCGGTGCTCATGACCCTGGCTGTGATCGGCATCATCTACGGCGCCCTGATCGCGATCGTGCAGAAGGATCTCAAGAGGCTCGTGGCGTACTCATCGGTGGCGCATCTCGGCTTCGTGATGCTGGGTCTGTTCGTGGGCTCGGTCCAGGGGATGAGCGGAGGCATCCTGCAGATGGTCAATCACGGGCTTTCGACCGGAGCGCTCTTTCTTCTTGTCGGCGCGCTGTACGACCGGCGGCACACGCGTCTGATTGCCGACTTCGGAGGCCTCGCCAAGTCTGCGCCGGTGATGGCGGGGATCTTTCTCGTGGTTGCGCTGTCGTCGCTGGGGCTGCCCGCTCTCAACGGATTCGTAGGCGAGTTCCTGGTGCTGCTCGGGACCTATTACGAGTATGGCTACTGGGTGGTCCCGGCAGCATTTGGTATCGTGCTGGCCGCGATCTATCTGTTGTGGGCCTATCAGAGGGTGTTCCACGGGGAGCCGGCGGGCGAGAACCGCACTCTGCCCGACCTCTCCGGGCGCGAGCTGGCGACGCTGCTGCCCATCTTGGTGTTGATTGTGTTCATCGGTGTCTACCCGAAGCCGTTCCTCGAGCGCATCGAGCCGGCGGCCGCCCGGGCCGTCTTTCAGTTGAAAGAATGCACGGTAGATCCTGAGCAGCCCGATCTGCGAGACTCTGCGTCCCCGGTCCCCGCCGGCCTCTGTGTGAATTTCGCCGGAAACTTGAACTACCGGCAGCTCTCGGAGTTGCTCCCCTGATGCAGTTCAGCCCTCCTGTGGTCGAGCTCGCCGGAATCGCGCCTGAGATAGCGGTGGTGGTTGCCGCCTTCGTGCTGTTGATCGCGGATGCAGTCATGGGCTCGAGGCTGCCCTCTATCGTCCAGCCGGTCCTGGCGAGTGTGGGGTTGATCGTGGCCGCCTACCTTGCGCTGCAGCAATGGGGCGAAACCGACCTCCAGCTTGGCGGGATGATCGCGCTCGACGGCTTCGCCACCTTTTGCAAGCTCACTCTCGTGACTTTCGGCTTGCTCACGGTGTGGTTGGGCCGCGACTATCTCGAACGCGACGGGATCGGGGAATCGGAATTCTACGGACTCGTGCTGTTTTCTCTCGCAGGGATGATGCTGATGGCGTCTGCCGCCGATCTGATCGTCGTGTTTCTCGCACTCGAAACCTTCTCGTTGGCGCTCTATGTGCTGGTCGGTTTCCGGCGCACTTCCTTGGCAGGCCAGGAGTCGGCAATGAAGTACTTCCTGCTGGGAGCGTTCTCCTCCGCCTTCTTCCTACTCGGGATCGCCTTGACCTATGGCGCCGTGGGCTCGACCGGCCTCTACGGCGACGAGTCGACCTCCGGTATCGCCGTTTTCTTGAACTCGAGCGCCGGTGCGGATGCCGGGCTGTTGGTCGCTGCGACTGCCCTGCTGATCGTCGGTCTCGGGTTCAAGGTTGCCGCCGTTCCCTTCCACATGTGGACCCCAGACGCCTACCAAGGAGCGCCGTCGCCGGTGACAGGGTTCATGGCGGCCGGTTCCAAGCTCGCGGGTTTTGCCGCCTTGGTAAGGCTCTTGGATGTAAGCCTCTACTCGCTGCGAGGGGAGTGGCGGCCTTTGGTAGCGGGTGTGGCGGCGGCGACGATGATTGTCGGGTCGGTGCTGGCCGTTGTGCAGGAAGACGTGAAGCGGATGCTCGCCTATTCCTCGATCGCCCATGCCGGATTCGTGCTCACCGGAATTGTGGCGGCCAACGACCGCGGTGTGTCGGGAGCTTTGTTCTACCTTGCCACCTATGGAATCACCGTGTTGGGCGGCTTCGCGGTGGTGGCGATCTTGGCCGGCCGCGACGAGCAGCGGGTCAACTTGGTCGACTTCAAGGGAATCTTTGCGGATCATCCCGCGCTGTCCTCAGCCCTCACGCTTTTCATGCTGTCTTTGGCCGGCGTGCCCTTGACCTCTGGGTTCGTGGGCAAGCTTGTCGTGTTCGGACCGGCAATCGACGCAGGCTACACATGGCTGGTCGTTATCGGCATGGTCACCAGCGCGATTGCAGCGTTCTTCTACTTGCGGATTCTGGTAGTGATGTACATGCAGGAAGCGGACGAGGTTCGGCCCTCGATCCCGGTGGGGAGAGTTTCGGCCGGTATCGTGGCCCTGATAGCGGTGGCCACGGTCGTCCTGGGCCTGTTCTGGAGCCCGCTCATCGACGCCGCCCAACAGGCCACGTTCTTCTTCTCGTCGGGCTGAGGCCTGAGCGAAGGAACAACATTGTCGCTGTACCCACACGAGATGTGGCCAGAGACGCAATGATGCGCCAGGTCGTGAACAGGCTGAGCTTCCTAGCTCCGCCGACCACGAGCGCTGAGACGAGGCTTGACGTCGGCGGGAGCGAGGCTGGGTCTCCCTCCGAGATTCACGAAGGCCCTCGTAAGTGCCAGGGTTCCCGCCATCGAGACGACCACAGTGAGGGCACTTGCCATGCCGCGCTCCATGGCGGTCTCGTCGAACCCCACCGCATAGGCAAGGGGGAGAGCGACATTCGGGAGCAGGACCATCACGCCGAAGATCAGTCCGACGGCCTTGCGATTCCCCTGGCTCAAGTCGACGCCGCGCGACAGCGCCTGCACGATCCCAAGTTGCTCGAGCACTACCGCTTGCTCGGAGAGGGCGACGTAGGCGCCGATCACCAGCGCGCCGATGACCACCAGGAAAAGGCCGAGGCCGACCATTACAAAGATGAACAGCTCCACGATCACGAGGCGCCAGAAGCAGCGGGCACGAAAGGCGGCTCGCACCCACGCATCCCCCGAAGGATCGGGCTGAGTGGAGCCGGCCGCCAGGACCGTCGCGATCTGTACGTAGACGGTCACCGCGGCGAGCATGAGCCAGCTCCCCACCCCAGTCCTGGCCACCCCCAACGAGGCGGGCACCAGGCTCACCAACAGGTTGAGGAACAACAGGATCAAGAACGGACGCCGGAAGATATCGCCGAGCGCCCCCCTCATCAGGGGGCCCGCGCTGATCCTGAGATCGGTCTTGGCCACGGGTTCAATCCTACGAGGCCCGAGCGGCGGCCGGGAGGCGGACCTCTTGCTCGAGCGGGGCCGCTGGTCCCGGCACCCAGGCAGGACTTCACGGCTGTCGAGGATTCGAGTCGACCCCCCGCTCCCGCTTCGATCAGAGTTCGGCAAAAGCACTCGCTTGGACTTCGAACCGAGTTGCCGTTGGATTCGCACGGTTTCTTCAAGCGTGTTCTTGCCGGTCTTAACAAGTTTGGGAGGCGGCTGAAGATAGGGTGGAGGTCTGAGGAGGAGTTCACAGAATGACGGTTGACATGCTGGGTGAGCTGCGAAAGTTCACAAACGTTCCCGAGTGGCTCAGCGCGATCGCAGACACCGACCTCGTCGAAGAGGCGCTACGAAGCAGCCCTGCTTTTGCGCTGGGCACGCTCAAGCTCGAGGCCGGGCAGGTTGGTCGACTGCGACTGAAGAAGAAGCGTTGGTCCGGCCTGTACCGGCTGAGGATCACCGACCAGGCTGGCATCCGCAGGGAAGTGCCGCTCCAGGGTTCCCTGATCCCATCACGTGAGCCGGAGCCCGAAGAAGGGCCCCTCGACGGGAAAAGCTGGCGCGGGTTCGTGCCTGCGCTGCGCCTGGTACTCACGCCCGAACCGCCGGATGACGCGCTGAGCGAACTTGACCCGCTGACCGACCCCGCGCAGGCCGCCGAACTCCTGGAGCGCGTCCTCCGTGACAGTTCGCCGGTCTACGAATCCATGCGCTTTGCGTCATGCCGCCCGAAAGTCCTGCGCTACAAACCGGGAAGCCGTGCCACAGTCCATTTCCACTTGGGCTACGCTCGGTCCGATCAGGATCGCGGCTGGCCTGACCGCGTGGTCGCCAAGACCTACCGTGACCTCAAGGGCGCCGCAACCTACGAGGCGATGCGAGCCCTGTGGGAGTCACGCCTAGTCGACCCCGATCGTCTCAAGCTGGCCGACCCCCTGGCATTCGACGAGGATCTGCGACTCTTGGTCCAGGGCCACATCCCGAATACCGGGACGCTACGCGAGCGGATCCGAGAGGCTCGGCGCGCAAGCACCCCTGAGCGCGCCGCGGAGGTGGAAGACTACGTGCAAAAGACCGGCGCAGCGTTGGCAGCCCTACACGGCTCGGGCGTGGACGTCGGCCCGGCGGTCGATTTCGACCACGAGTTCGACGACCAGCGTGAGGACCTGCAGGAACTTGTTCAGATGGCCCCGCAGTTGCAAGGCGCGGCCGACCGCTTCCTTGCCAGCCTGAAGGACCTTGCGATTAGGTTCCCAGTTGACCCACCGGTGTCATCGCACGGAGCCTTCCGGCCTGATCAGGTCCTGTTGTCGGATGGTGTAGTCGGCCTCGTCGACTTCGATGGTTTCTGTCAGGCCGAGCCCGCCCTCGACGTGGCCGAGTTCCTCAGCAAGCTACGCAGCGTGAGTCTTACGGTCGGCAAGGGCGAGGACGACGTTGTTGACGATGACCATCTGCCAGGTCTGCTCGCCCGCGCCGACCAGCTCAGCGACTTGTTCCTCACCGAGTACGAGCGCAACCGACCGCTCTCTCGCGAGCGGGTCGCGCTGTGGGAGGCCTTGAGCTTGCTCACCCGCTTGGTGGACGGCTGGGCCAAGGTCAAGCCCTCACGCCTCCGCGTGAACGTAATGCTGATGCACCGCTTCCTTGATACTCACCATGAGATCGTCGCCTGATCGCGGCGACGGCCGGGCCCGCTGAGTCACTCCTGCCCCTCCCGGTTTTATCCTTCCTCCACGGAACCGGGCACTAACTCCTTCGCAGCTCTCGTTCTCCATAGGTTACGAATCGAGGAACTTTTCCTTCGACCGAGGATCGGATTGCGAGCCGGACGTATCTTGGTGACTAATGAGCATCACCGTCGCAGAGCCCCAAGTCGTCGTCGACCTGATCGACTCTTCTCA
>JBPCPZ010000183.1:0-7957 GCA_050998655.1 Actinomycetota bacterium | reverse complement strand
CGAGAGCGTGTTCGCGCACGAGTACCAGCACCTGCTCGAGTACTACGAGGACCCGGATGAGACCACTTGGGTGAACGAGGGCCTCTCCGACTGGGCGCAGACGCTGACCGGCTACGTCGACCCCAGCGTGCCTATCACCGACCAGGACTTCGACTCCCATGTCCAGTGCTTCCTCGGCTACCTCGGGATCGAGACACCGGCCAACCCGATCCCCAGGCGGGGCGGGCCCGAGAATTCGCTGACCGCGTGGCAGGATCAAGGCCCGGACGAGATTCTCTGTGACTACGGCGCCGCATACACGATGATGGAGTACCTCCACGGTCTCTACGGCGACGACTTCATGACCGCTTTGCACACGGGCGATCGCAATGGCCTCAAATCGCTCAGGGGCAAGCTGGCCGGCGAAGACGGCGCGACTGCGACGGAAGTTGTTCATCGCTGGGCCGCCATGGTCGCTCTAGACGGAGTCATCGACGACGGCGCCGCGCTCAACGGGGCACCGGAGGCGGACTACACCGCGCCGACCCTCGATGCCACCATCAATTGGGACGAGACCCACGCCTACTCGAAGCCGGGCGCTCCCCCCAACGGGTCGGACTACGTCCGCCTGCGCGACGCCGCCGATGAATACCTTGCCGCGTCGCAGATTGACGAGGTCGCCTTCGACGGCGCCTCCGCACTGGCCCCGCTGCCCGTCCAATGGCGTGTGGACAACAAGCCGCCTCAACACGACTCCAAGGCGTTGTACTCGGGGTCGGGCCCCAACTTCGACCGCACCATCGTGCGCCGGGTCTATGTTCGCAGGAAGAATCCCACGGTGTCGTTCAAGACCAAGTGGAACACTGAAATAGGCTGGGACTTCGGCTTCGTCCAGGTCTCGACCGACGGCGGCAAGACCTACCAGAGCCTCAGGAACGCGGACACGACTTCGGTCACAGACCCCGGGGCCATCCCTATCGTCAAGCAAAACGTGCCCGGCTTCACCGGCAACTCCGAGGGTTGGAGGAAGGAAACCTTCAACCTCGAGAAGTATGCCGGGGAGAGCATCCTGCTGTCGTTCCGCTACGTAACCGACTCCGGCGTCGACCTCCCGGGGTGGTGGATAGACGATGTCAAGATGGGCGGAAAGCTCATCTCCAAGGGTCTGTCGGTAGCGGAGTGGCGTAGCGCGACGCAGGTGCGCCCGAAGAAGGTGGCGGGCTTCACCGTGCAGCTCGTGGCTTACAACGACTCACACGGCCAGGCGTGGATCGCGGAGGTACCGCTCGACGACGCCTTCGCCGCCACGCTTGATGCCGCCGCCGTGACCGATGCTGTGGGCGGGCAGGCCGAGACCGTGGCAGCCATCGTCACTTACGACGAGCCGACCGAGCTGATCTCGCCGCCGCAGTACGCGCGCTACAGCCTTACCGTCAACGGAGTGAAGCAGCCCGGAGGCTGATTGTTCGCAGGCTCGACCGATCTTTGGCCCAGAACAGACCTGTACGGTCGATTCTGGGCCGAGGTTGGTCGTGCCACGGTCAATATAGTTGACATCCTGTGATCGACTAGAACCCTTTCAGGCCTCGAGCGCGTTCAGCAGCGCGTCGACATCCGAGTTGTCGTTGTAGAGATGAAAGGAGACGCGCAGGTGCCCGGCCCTCCGCGCCGCCAGGATCCCGGCGCGCTCGAGCCGGCGGACGTCGCCGTCAAACTCGGTTGATACGATCGCGGAGTTGCTCGGCTGGAGCCCGATCGAGTCACGAAACGCGTTGGCGAGGCCGACGTTGTGCTCGTTGATCACGTCGACTCCGATGTCCTCTACGAGCTCGAGCGCAAGGCGCGCTCCGAACCACGAAAACCAGGCAGGCGAAGTATCGAAGCGGCGAGCGGAGTCCGCCAGCCGCAGGGGTGGTCCGTAATACGAGGAGTGCACGTCTTCCCCCGCATACCAACCCGCCGCGAACGGCCTCAGGTCTTCACGACGATCATCATTCACGTACAGAAAGGCGGCGCCGCGGGGCGACATCAGCCATTTGTAGGTGTGAACGATGACGAAATCGAAGCGTGACGCGTCGAGGGGGAGCCATCCGCACGATTGGGTCGCGTCGACGATGGTCATCGCATCATGGTCGGCCGCTGCGCTGCAGATCGCATCCAGGTCGGCGACTTCCCCCGTCGACGACTGTACCGTGCTGAATGCCACCGCAGTGGTCGAGGAGTCGATGGCGTCGGCCAGCCGTGACGCCGGGACGGTTTCGACAGTGACGCCGCGGTCGTTGTGCACGAGGTAAGGAAACAGGTTCGAGGCGAACTCGACGGTCGGCACAACCACTCGCGCTCCCTCGGGGAGCGAGCCGGCGATGAGGCCGACGAAACTCGAAACGGTGGAGCCGATTGTTACCTGAGAGGGAGATACCCCGGCAAGCCTGGCGAAGGAGCCGCGAGAGGCCTCTGCCGCCTCTCCCCATGGCTCCCAACTGGTTCTACCCGCCCGCCAGTCGGCGAGCGCCGAGGTCAGCTCATCAAACGCCGGCCGGGGAGGTAGTCCGTAGCTGGCGGTGTTGAGGTAGACGGACTCGGGGTCCCAGAGGTCCTTCGCCGCCGCCAGCTCCATGCTCCTGGATGCTACCCGCCCGCGAACGAACCTCAATCGAGATGGCGGGAACAACCGTGGCGAGCTTCTCGTCTTAGCCAGCAATAGCGGGCTGAGCGAGAGAGGTGTGTAATGCGGATGGTCAAGGTGCTCCTGCTTTCGGTTGTCATCACGGCGCTTGCAATGGGGCCGGTCCTCGCCTGTGGTGGCCTCGTCGCACCGAACGGCTCGGTGAACCTGGTGCGCACGACCACTCTGGCCGCCTACGTCGACGGCGTCGAGCACTACATCACGTCCTTCGAGTTCGCGGGCGCAGGCGGGGGCAAGTTCGGCTCGATCGTCCCGCTACCCGAAGTGCCTTCAGAGGTGAACAAGGCTGGGCGGTGGACGCTCCAGCGTCTCGTCGAGGAGGTTCAACCGCCGGCACCCCTGATTGAGAGCCAGTCACTCAGTCTGCGTGCCGCGGACACGGCGGAAGTCGTGCTAGAGGAGCGCGTCGGCGCGCTCGACGTCACGGTACTGCGAGGCGGCGGCGACGAGGTTGGGAAATGGGCTAAGGACAACGGCTTCTTCCTGCCACCCGATGCTCCCGAGGTGCTCGACTTTTACGCCGAGCGGAGTCCCATCTTCATGGCGGTCCGCTTTGACCTGAAGCGCGCCCAGGCCAAAGCCCTCCAATCCGGCGACGGCATCCCGGTACACCTGGCCATCCCCACCGATCGCCCCTGGGTGCCGCTTCGCATCCTCGCGCTCGGGCGGCAGCCCGAGGAGGTCGTCCAAGCCGACGTCTTCCTGTTGACCCAATCCAGACCGACCCTGATGCCGGAAATGGAGGCTCCGGGTACGTCTGAGGGACTCATCCTGGAGCGCAGCGAGGAGGCGTCGGAGCTGCTGCTCACCGACCTCGCCGGCGATCGCGGCATGCAATGGCTGCCGACGAAGGACATGTGGCTCGACTACATCCGCATCAACGCGCCCGCCGCTCAGCTCGACCACGACCTCGCGCTGAGCGTCGACGGCGACACACCCTCTCGGGTGGACGCGGGCTTCGCTCTGGCCGGCGCAACGGTTCCCCAAGAGCCCGCGCCCGTGTGGGCTTGGCTGGGAGCCGGGCTTCTCGGTGTGGTCGTCCTCGTCTTCGAGCGTCGCTTGTCGCCGAGGCGATGAGTATCGGTTTGCGGCTCGGCCTCGGTCTTCTGACTCTGGTCCTGGGGGCCTGCGCCCCCTCCGAGGCACGCGGGCCGGAGGTGATGGTGAGGATCGAACACTCCCGCTTCTCTCCTGATCGCTACGAGTTCGAAGCGGGCACGACCGTGGAGTTCGTGATCCACAACGACGACCCTATCGACCACGAGTTCATTCTCGGCGGTACTTCCGTTCAGGATCGCCACGAGCGTGGCAATCATGCGCAACACGGCGCGATCCCCGGCGAGATATCGGTGCCCGCGGGCGCCACGGTCGTTACCACGTACGACCTCACCGAGCCGGGTAGACTCATCATCGGTTGTCATCTCCCCGCTCACTACGCTTACGGAATGAGAGCGCCGGTGACGGTCGCGCCCTCAGGGTAAACTTGAAGTGCAGCGCGGGAAGCCGGAGACCCGAGCCACCACAGGCAGGGGAGCGCAACATGGCCCGAGATGCCCACGCTTGCATTGCTGCCAAAGCCAGGAGGACGGTCGTGAGCATCGAGTTCTTGTTGACGTCGTTCATCGTTGTCGCTACACCCGGCACAGGGGTTCTCTATACGATGGCGGCCGGGCTCTCGCGTGGCGCCCGGGCTAGTTTCATTGCTGCCGTCGGATGTACTCTCGGCATCATCCCGCACATGACGGCGGCGATCACGGGATTGGCGGCGCTGCTACACACCAGCGCAATGGCGTTCCAGGTTCTCAAGTATTTGGGTGTCGCTTATCTCCTCTACATGGCGTGGAGCACACGAGGAGACAAGGGCGGGCTCAGGGTGGAGAAGGACACCGCCCCACGGTCGGCAACGAAGGTGATCGTCTCCGGCATCTTGATCAACATCCTCAACCCGAAGCTAACGATCTTCTTCTTCGCGTTCCTGCCCCAGTTCGTGAGCGCCAATGAGCCAAGTGCGTTTCTCCGCATGGTCGAATTGAGCGCCGTTTTCATGCTCCTCACCTTCATCGTCTTCGTTGGCTACGGGAAGTTCGCCGCCGTGGTCCGCGATCACGTCATCTCACGTCCTCGGGCGTTGACGTGGATGCGCCGTGCCTTCGCAGGCGCGTTCGTCGCCCTCGCTGCCAGACTGGCCTTCAGCGACAGATGAGCATGACGTTTTCGGAGGTTGCCTTCGGAGCCGGATTTGCGAGCATTCGTCAATTCACCGACACGATCAGGGCAGTTTTGTTTTCGGGTCAAGCCCCACCCAACTTCGCGCGGTGAAGCGAGGCGCCACACCGAGTACGACGAACAAGGTCACGTTGCGTCTGCCATTTCGGACCCCGATGGATGCCCCCGCCCTGTTCGCATTTCTCGGCGCTCGGTCTGTTAAGGGAGTCGAGGAGCGTGTTGGAGAATCGTACCGGCGCACGCTCAAGCTCCCACACAGCGCCGGCTTCGTGGAGCTTGAAGCGGGAGCCAACTTTGTTTGGTGCAGGTTGCGGCTTGGGGATGTCCGCGACCTCGCCGCCGCCGTATGCAGGTGTCGGCTTCTCTTGGATCTCGATGCCGATCCCGTCGCCGTCGACTCGACGTTGGGCGGCGATCCGCTTCTGGGGCCGCTCGTAAGACGCGCGCCCGGCCTAAGGGTTCCCGGAACGGTAGACGGAGCCGAGCTCGCGGTGCGGGCGGTGATCGGCCAGCAGATATCCGTGGCGGGAGCCCGCACGATTGCGGGCCGGCTGGTGGCCGGCTTCGGCACACCGCTTACCGTATCAAGCGGTGGTATGACTCACGTCTGGCCCGATGTTGAGGTGCTCGCGGAAGCTGATCTCGCAAAGATAGGGTTGCCTCGGAAGCGTCAAGCAACGATCAGGTCGCTGTCAACGGCCTTGGCTGAGGGCGACATCGTAATTGACCCAGGCGCCGATCGCATTGAAACCCGAGCCAAGCTTGTGGAGTTGCCGGGCATCGGACCTTGGACAGCGTCGTATATCGCGATGCGAGCGCTGGGCGACCCGGACGAATTCACCGCGACGGACCTCGGAGTTCGACGCGCTCTGGAGCGTCTCGGTTCGAGCGAAGACTTTGAATCCATCGCAAGACGGTGGAAGCCGTGGCGCGCTTATGCCCAGCAACACCTCTGGAAGAGCCTCGGTGAGTGATTCTTCAACGATGCGCCATGAGATCAAGCCGCTCGTGGATGGAATCCAGGACTGGCTTGGAGATGACCTTGCCGGCGTTTACGTTCATGGCTCCGCTGTTCTCGGCGGACTCCACCCACACAGCGATATCGACATCATTGCAGTGTCGACGCGGCGAACGTCATTGAATGAGAAGCGACTCCTCGTCGACCTGCTGTTGTCGCTGTCGGGATGGGGGCGCTCGATCGGGCGGCCCATCGAGCTTGATGTAGTCGTGAAATCGGAGATTCGGCCGTGGCGGTATCCGCCCGCGTTCGATTTTCATTTCAGTGAGCTCTGGCGGAAGCAGTTTGAGTGCGGCGACCTCCAACCGTGGCCGAGCTCAACGAATCGTGACCTCGCCTCGGCCATAACGATGACCTTAGTGGGGGACACTGCGCTGTTTGGTCCGCCACCTGCGGAGATCTTTGATCCTGTCCCGCGTCGCGATTACCTCGATGCAGTCCTCAGGGATACTCGCACGGTTGATGAGTTCTTGGATTGGGATACGCGAAACGTCGTGCTCACCCTGCCGCGCATCTGGGGCGCGATCGCCACAGATGAAGTGCATTCGAAAGACAGTGCCGCCGCGTGGGCGCTGCCGCGGCTGCCCGAGCAATACAGGCCTGTGCTCGAACGCGCCCGGGCGATTTATCGTGGCGAAACAAAGGACTTCTGGGACGACCTTCTCCCGCAGGTCCGGGCGTACGCCGACTTCGTCGTGTCCGAGATCGAGCAGCTTGGACAGTCATGAACCGCCGTCGAAACACGGACGTGGTGTTTATCTCATGCACACGTCGTCTCAGCTCACGGGACCATCTGTCTTCCGGCCACTGGTCACGGCGGAGCGGCGAAGGGTCCCAACTCTCGGGTAGTCAGTCGTGGCGGATCACCTTTTCCACGCGCATCCGGATCGTTACGCGTTTCTGCCCATCAAAGGTGGCGGGGTCGGCCCCGTAGCGCCTAGCGAGCTCCTTGATGACGGCGAGGGCGCTCTCGGGATCGTCGTCGAGCTCAACCCGTCCCTGGAATGCGTAGTAGAAGAGCCGGTCCTCGAAGAGAAGGCTGACGGGAGCCCCTTCACGCAGCCAGCGGTTCTTGGCGCGCCCGGTCTTTGTGTTCATCACGATCGTGTCGGGCTGCTCAGGATCGAGGTCGAACCACATCACCGATTGGTTCGGCGCACCGTTTGGCGCCACGATCGCCAGGACCGGGAAGTCGTCCTGCCCTACTGGAGTTGAACGACCTTCTCCGCGAAAGGAGCGCTGAGCGCTGCCGAGGTGGAGAAGATTCGTTCGATCTGACACCAGCGTAGGACCCGGCTCCTCAGCGAGCGGCGGCACAAGTGACACAAAGGACGGCCCACGGCAGGATCTCGAGCCGTTCCTGCGCAATGTCTATGCCGCATTTGTCACACGAGCCGTAGCTTTCTTCCTCGAGCTTGGCAAGTGCCCGGTTCACAGCGGCGAGCGTCCCTTGTAGTTTGTTGTGGGCGTCGACCTGCACTATGCGCTCTACTGCAATGCTTGTGCCCTCGCCCACGCGTTTCCCAAACGAGATCCCACTTTGCTCCTCCGGAGGAGCCGACATTCGCGCGAGCTGGTCTTCCAACTCGGCTTTCTTGGACTCCAAGACCGCAGTGATGTTGTCCACAGCGTCATTATCGCCGGGTAGCAGCGACACCCCGCGCCATCAGAGCCCTCCGTCAAAGGCAGGCGCTCTAGCCGCGTGGGCCCTGATGACCCCACTCCCTCTGCCCCTTGACTCAGCCTGAATGAGTGTTAATGAGTGGACATTCATTCATACCTAAGGGAGGCCCTCATGGCATGGACGGCTGCCGACATCCCGGATCAGAGCGGTCGGATCGCGCTTGTGACCGGCGCTAACGGCGGGCTCGGTCTCGAAACTGCCCGTGAGCTGGCCCGCAAGGGCGCCCACGTCGTCATTGTGAGGTGCTTCTGACTCTTTGAGAGAAACTCGCTTTGAAATAGCCAACCAAGGCCGGGCCCGCTCCAATGTCACTTCCGTTGCTGTTTTCGATGGTACGCGATTCGTCTCGTACGCGCCTGGAGCA
>JBPCPZ010000167.1:0-5933 GCA_050998655.1 Actinomycetota bacterium | reverse complement strand
AGCCTCACCACCGCCGAGCCCACCACGACTCCGTCCGAGTGGAGGGTTGCGGCTCGAGCGTGCTCCGGGCTCGAGACGCCGATGCCAACCAGCACCGCAAGATCGGTCGCTTCCTTGCAGGCAGAGGCCACCGCGGCCGCCCGCTCAGAGAGCTGCTCTCGGGTTCCGGTCACCCCGAGGGTCGATACCGCGTAGACAAATCCGGTGGCCGTCGCGGCTATCGCCGCCACCCGTGCGGGAGAGGAGGTCGGGGCCACCAGCGGGATCCAGGCCAGGCCCACGTCGGCGGCCGCCCGGCGGAGCCGCTCGGACTCCTCCAGAGGCAGGTCCGGGACGATCAGGCCCGAGATCCCAGCCCTGGCTGCAGCAGCGCAGAAGCCGTCTTCACCGGCCGAGTGGATGGGGTTGTAATAGGTCATGATCACCCGCGGGACCTCTAGATTCGAGCTGGCCACGAGCTCCAGAGCCTCGGACGGGCCCACCCCGGCCCGGATCGAGCGTTCGCCCGCCGCGGCTATCACGGGCCCGTCCATGAGCGGGTCGGAGTAGGGCAGGCCCACCTCGAGGGCGTCGGCAGAGCGGCTCACCGCAGCGAGGACCTGGTGAAACGATTCCCGATCGGGCTGTCCGCCCATGACATATGGGACCAACAGCTTGCGGCCGCCGGAGCGAGCCTCCTCGAACCGGGCGGACAGCGCGCTCAGGTGACGCCTCCCACCGAAGAGACGGTGGAGACATCCTTGTCGCCCCTGCCCGAGAGGCCCACGAGGACGGTGCCGGGGGCGCTGCGGCGCAGGACGTAGGCGAGAGCGTGGGCGGGCTCAAGCGCCGGAAGGATGCCTTCGGTTTGGCCCAGCAATTTGAACGCGGCGAGTGCTTCGTCGTCGGTGGCACTGTGGTAGCCGGCCCTGCCCGAGGCCTGCAGCCAGGAATGCTCGGGACCGACCCCCGGATAGTCGAGCCCAGCCGATATCGAATGGGCCTCGGTAATGAGCCCGTCGTCGTCCTGCAGCACCATGCTGCGAGCCCCATGCAGCACGCCCGGACGGCCGCGTGCGATCGAGGCTCCGTGGCGCCCGTCGAGCCCTTCACCAGCGGCCTCGACGCCCACTAAGGCCACCGCCTCGTCTCGATAGAAACCTCGAAACAGCCCGATGGCGTTGGACCCGCCTCCTACGCAGGCGACGACCTCGTCCGGCAACCGCCCGATGAGATCGAGCACCTGGGCGCGGGCCTCTGTTCCGATCACCGATTGAAGCGTGGCGACGATCTCCGGGAAGGGGTGAGGGCCCACCACCGAGCCGATGACGTAGTGGGTGTCCTCAACGTTGGTTACCCAGTCCCTCAGCGCCTCGTTGATAGCGTCCTTGAGTGTCTTGGAGCCCGCTTCGACCGGCACGACCTCGGCCCCCAACATTCTCATGCGCACGACGTTGAGACTCTGGCGCTCGACGTCCACCGCCCCCATGTAGACGACGCAGGGCAGCCCGAAGTAGGCGGCTGCGGTGGCGGTTGCGACGCCGTGCTGGCCGGCGCCGGTCTCGGCGATGATGCGCTTCTTGTTCATACGCGTGGCGAGCAGCACCTGACCGAGCGTGTTGTTGATCTTGTGGGCGCCGGTGTGGGCGAGGTCCTCGCGCTTCAGCAACACCTGCGCACCGACGCGCTCGGAGAAGCGCTCCGCCTCATAGAGAGGGGTGGGACGACCCACCACGTTCTTGTGCAGGGCCGCCAGCTCGCGATCGAAAGAGTCCCCCGCTCGAGCCGTCTCCCATGCCCGCTCGAGCTCGTCGAGCGCCCCCATCAAAGCTTCGGGCACATAGCGGCCGCCGAACTCTCCGAAGCGCCCCGCGGAATCCACGACCATCATGGTTGCGTCGGGCGCGCTGTCGAGCGCCGCAGCCAAGCTTCGGGCACATAGCGGCCGCCGAACTCTCCGAAGCGCCCTGCGGAATCCACGACCGTCATGGCTCGCCCCTCAGCTCTCTCAACTTGGCCGCGGGGTCGGCTGCGGTAACGAGGCTCTCACCCACGAGCACCGCGCGCGCGCCGGCCGCCTCGAGCGCCTCTACCCCGGCCCGGTCGGAGACCCCGGACAACGCGACCAGGACGCAACCCTCCGGGACCAGCGGGGCCAGCTTCAAGGTGCGCTCGGGGTCGACCTCGAACGTCTCCAGGTTGCGGTGGTTGACGCCTATGAGGTTCGCCCCCGCCGCCAGCGCCCGCTCCAACTCATGCTCGTCGTGGACCTCGACCAGCGCTTCCATGCCCAGAGCCTCCACTGCTGCGACCAGCGCGCCGAGCTCCTCGCCCAGAGCCCGCACGATCAGGAGCACTGCATCCGAGCCCCACGCCCGTGACTCGAGCACCTGGAGTTCGTCCACCACGAAGTCCTTGCGCAACAGTGGCAGGCCCGCCGAGGTCGCCGCCGCCAGGTCCTCGAGCGAACCCTTGAAGTGATCGGGCTCGGTTACGACCGACAGGGCCACCGCTCCTCCGGCCGCATAAGCGGAGGAGAGATCGGCGGCGTTGAGGTCCTCGTCCAGGGGACCCTTGGCGGGGGACACTCGCTTGATCTCGGCGACGATGGAAGTCCCGGGCCCCGCGAGCGCCTCGGTGAAGCCGCGCGGCCTCGGAAGCGAGGCTACCCGCTGCTCCAGAGCATCGTCGGGCGCCCGGCTTCGTAGCTCGTCGACGCGCCGACGCGTAGAGTTGAGGATCGGCTCCAGATAGCTCATTTAAGCGACCCTACCCGGGCGCGGGCGCCGAGGTAATCGAGCAGCGCGTCGCCGGCCTGCTGAGCTCCGCCCGAGACCGCCAGCACGTCGAGACCCGCCGCCCCGAAGACCTCGGCCACCGGACCAACGGCGCGGCGAGGAGCGGCCCCCTCGGCAACCTTCGAGGCTTCGGCCCCCGTGGCCCGGACCGGTCCTGGGCCCTCCTCGATGTCCTCTAGCACGATCATCAGCGGGCTCAGCGAGCGCTCCCTCTGATAGACGATCAAGCGGCGAGAGCCGAGACGGCCTCCCGAGACCTCGGCGTACTCGGCCCCCAACGCGACGAACGAGACGCGATGCTCGGGATGTACGAGCGCCAGCGCTCGCGCCAGCTCCAGAAACAGTCCCAGCTCCTCGGCTCCTCCAGAATCGGCATCGGCCGCCCCCGCCGGCGTGTCGTAGGGGACGGTCACGGCCACGAGCGGTCGTCGTCCCGAGGGAGGCGCCGCTACGACGTTGGTCGCGCGCACGAGGTCCGAGACCGGGACGGCATCGAGAAAGGCGCTGTAGCCCGCGCTCTGGAGGTGGGCGAGAAGGTAGGCGGCTGCGATCTGCTCACCCTGGGTTCCGGCTCGCCGGTCGGGGTCGTCCTCGTCGAACTGGCGGGCGTGCCGGGCGACGACCTTGGCCCGCACACGTGGGGGGCCGGGGGAGCTGGTGGGGGTGGGGTCAGAAGACCGCGGTGAGCCGCAGCCCTGAGCCAGCGCCAGCGCCAGCGCCATCCCGACGACACGTCTCATGATGGGCACCGGACTAGTATCTGTGTCATGGCAGACGAAGATCGGCCCATTGCTTGGCCCGCTTTGAAGGAGGGAACACCCGTGCACGACTCCTCGGGGACCGAAATCGGCAAGGTGGGGCGCGTGGTAGCCGACCAGCAGCAGGACATCTTTTCCGGCATCACTGTGACCTCGGGGATCTTCTCGACCGAGCGCTTCGCGCCGGCCGACCTCGTGGGCCGGATCACCGAGTCGAGCGTGGAGCTCAATGTGGGGGCCGACGGAGCGGAGCAGCTCGAGCCGTACTGACGGGGCGGCGGCCACGGATTTGGGTAACGAGTCGGCCAATGCGACCCCAATGCACCTCTGTGCCACAAAAGGTACGGAATCCGACCCCAATGCAGCACAAAGCTACCTCTGGCGCCCTGCAGTCGGGAGGCTGGGTCCTGACGCAGAAAAGTCGTCAGTCGCGGGCTGAGAGGGCCGAATCCATTTCCGCTCCGGCGGCTACGGCCCGCAGCAGCGCCTCGGCCTTGTTCCGGGTCTCCTCCGCCTCGGCGGCCCCTACTGAGTCGGCCACTATGCCCGCCCCCGCCTGCACGTAAGCGCGGCCCCCGGTCTGAACCAGCGTACGAATCGTGATGCATGTGTCGACATTGCCGGAGAAGTCGAAGTAGCCCACGATGCCCGCATAGGGTCCCCGCTTGGTGGGTTCGAGCGCGTCGATGATCTCCATCGCCCGCACCTTGGGAGCCCCCGACACCATGCCGTGAGGAAAACAGGCAGTCAGAGCGTCGAACGCTCTGCGGCCGGGCTCCAGCGTTCCCCGGACGTTCGAGACGATGTGCATGACGTGCGAAAAGCGCTCGACCACCATGAGCTCGTCGACCTCGACCGAGCCGAAGCGGGCGACGCGCCCGATGTCGTTGCGGGCAAGATCGACCAGCATGACGTGCTCGGCCCTCTCTTTGCGGTCCGCGAGCAGGTCCTGTTCCAGTTGCAAATCCTCTCCTGGGCTGCGGCCCCGGGGCCGAGTGCCGGCGATAGGCCGGGTGACGACCTCTGCGCCCGTCACCTTCACCAGCGGCTCGGGAGAGGAGCCCGCCCGCTCAAAGGCGGGGTGCTCGGGCGTCTCCTCGAAGCGGAGGAAGTACATGTACGGACTCGGGTTAATCGTGCGCAGCACGCGGTAGGCGCCGAAGGCGGAGCCCTGGATGGGGGCATGGAAACGCCGCGACGGGACCACCTGAAAGATGTCCCCGGCGTAGATGTGCGAGCGCGCCGTCTCGACCCAAGAGGCGTAGTCGTCGTCCGAAACCTCGGCCTCGAAGGTCGGCGTTTTCGGGGGCGCGATATCAACCGCCCCGGCGCCCAAGGGGGCCGCGAGCCTGCCCACGACCTCGTCGCAGCGCACCACTGCTTCGTCGTAAGCGCGCCCGGCATCATCGGGCGCGGCGACGTTGGTGATCACATAGGCTTTTTGACTGAGGTGATCGAGGGCGACTAGGGTCCCGGTCAAGATGAGGGCCGCGTCGGGGAGGCCGAGGTCATCCGGTGGCATGTTCGGGAGGTGCTCCAGCTCCCTAACGCAGTCGTAGCCGAGGAAGCCGACCGCCCCACCGTGTAGCGGCGGCAGGCCCTCGAGCACCGGCGCCCGGCACGCCTGCAACAGACGCCTGATGTAGGCGAGGGGCGGCTCGTCCGCTTCGGGATGCAGGGGAGGTGTCCCCTCGACGAGCACCCGGCCCTTCACTGCCTTGATGACCGCGAAGGCGTCTCCTCCGATGAACGAGTAGCGGCCCCAGCGCTCGCCGCCCTCCACACTCTCGAGCAGGAACGCGTTCGAAAGCGTTGCCTCGAGCCGCAAGAAGGCGGCCACCGGGGTCTGGGCGTCGGCCAACACCGTGCGCCACACTGGGACGATCGGGTGGCGTGACGCCAGCTCGCAAAACTCCTGACGGCTCGGTTGCAGCTCCCTCACAAGACCCGGTGAAAACAGGAGCGCTGCCCCGTGTGACAGGCCGGGCCTTCGGGCTCGACCATTATCAGCAACGTGTCGGCGTCGCAGTCGTATCGCAGCTCAACCACCTTCTGGAAGTTGCCGGAGGTGGCCCCCTTGTTCCAGTACCGGCGCCGCGAGCGGCTCCAGAACCAGGCGGTGCCGTCCTCCCGAGTGCGCCTGAGTGACTCCGCATCGACGTAGGCGAGCATCAGCACCTCCTTGGTCGACGCGTCCTGCACGATTGCGGGGGCGAGTCCGCGCTCGTCGAACACGACCGCGACCGGCTGGTCGCCGGAGATCGTGACCGGCTGGTCGCCGGAGATCGTGACCGGCTGTTCGCTGGAGATCGTGACCGGCTGGTCGCCGGAGATCGCGACCGGCTGGTCGCCGGAGATCGCGACCGGCTGGTCGCCGGAGATCGCGACCGGCTGGTCG
>JBPCPZ010000139.1:0-8877 GCA_050998655.1 Actinomycetota bacterium | reverse complement strand
CAGCACGACCGGCCCGACGTCTCCGACGCCCAGCCCGTCCACCAGGACCATGCCCGCACGCACCCTGTCGCCCCTCCGGACCCTCCCCGAATCGAGCACCAGCACGTCTCCGTCCTCCACGATCGTGATGTCCTTCGCCGCCACACCAGATTCCCGCGCGATGCGGGCATGGGTGGAGAGATGCCGGTACTCACCGTGGACGGGGCAGAAGTGCCGAGGAGAGACCAGCGTGATCAGCTCGGCAAGCTCGTCTGCCGAGGCGTGGCCGGAGACGTGGACTGCGCTCGACTCTGCGGTGTGGACTTCGGCCCCCGATCGGTATAACTCGTTGATGACACGATGGACGGCAGACTCGTTACCGGGAATGGCGCTGGCCGAAAGCACGACGACATCCGAAGGCTCCACGCGCACCAACTTGTGTTCGCGCGCCGCAATGAGTGACAGAGCCGACAGTGGCTCGCCCTGGGAGCCGGTACAGATCACCACCGTCTTCTCGGGAGGGTGACTGTCCAGCTCATCGATCCCGATAATCGTGGTGTCGTCGACTTCCAGATGTCCCAGATCGCGACCCACCTCGGCGTTGGCGATCATCGAGCGTCCCACGAACGCGACTCGGCGCCCGCTTGCCTCGGCCGCCTCGCACACCTGCTGTATGCGATGGAGGTTCGAAGCGAAGCAGGCGACGATGATGCGGCGGGGGGCCGCGGTGAAAACTGCGTTCAATCTTTCCCTCACCACCGACTCGGACTGGGTGCGGCCGGGGGACATCGCGTTGGTGGAGTCAGACAGCATCAAGTCAACGCCCTGCTCGCCGGTCTTGCGAAAGCCTTCGATATCGGTCTTGCGGCCATCGATGGGAGCGTCGTCGAGCTTGTAGTCGCCGGTGTAGAGGATCCTGCCCCCGGGCGATTCAATCACGAGGGCCACCGAGTCCGGGATCGAATGGGAAACGGCCAGAAAGCTGCACTGGAAAGGCCCCAGCACGAGGCGGTCGGCGTCCGATATCTGCCTGAAGTCGGCAGCCACCCCGAACTCGTCCAAGCGTCGCCGGGCGATCCCCAGCGTGAGCGGAGTGCCGTAGACGGGGACGTCCACCGCGCGCAGAAACCACGACAGCGCGCCCACGTGATCCTCGTGGCCGTGCGTCAACACCACTCCCTCGCACGAATCCGCTCGCTCGGAGACATAGGAGAAATCGGGGAGCACGAGATCGACGCCGAGCATTTCCTCGGTGGGAAAGGACAGCCCGCAGTCGACGACGAGGAGCCGCCCGGAGGACTCGAACACCATCATGTTGCGCCCGACCTCCCCGAGGCCCCCAAGGAACACAATCCGCGTCGACCCCTCCTGGGGGGAGCTCAAAGCAGCGACGCGGCCGTGAGCGCCGAGCGGATTGCCTTCTCCTCCTCGGGAGTCGCCGGGACCAGCGGGAGCCGTGGCTCACCGACCTCGAAGCCCAGCATCGCGAGGGCCGCCTTCACGGGTATGGGGCTGGTCGTGATCGTCATGATCACAGACATCAGCGGCATCAGCTCGAGGTAGTCAGAGCGGGCGGTGGCGATGTCGCCCCGGTTCCAGGCATCGAAGATCGCCTTGAGGCGGCCCCCGACGAGGTGAGCGCACACAGAGATGACGCCCACGGCACCGGCGGCGAGGTGGGGCAACAGCAGGGGGTCGTCGCCCGAGTAGATCTCGAAGTCAGGGTGGCCGTGGGCGTTCAACTCCGCCCGCAACCGGGCCGTCTCGGAGGGATCCCCGACTGCGTCCTTGACCGCCACGATGCGCTCGTGAGAGGCCAGCTCGACCAAAGTCGCTCGCTCGATGCGCCGGGACGTGCGCCCGGGAATGTCGTAGCAGATCAGGGGCACCTCGGAGGCCTCCGCGAGGGCGAGGAAGTGGGCCCTCAACGCGTTCTGAGGGGGCTTGGAATAGTAGGGAGTAACGACCAGGCAGGCGTCCACCCCGACCGTCGCCGCCTCCTTGGTGAGCGCAATGGACTCGGCCGTGTCGTAGGTCCCGGTGCCGGCGATGACGGTGGCAGAGTCCCCGACCTCTTCACAGACGTTTTCGAAGAGTGTCAGTTTCTCCGTGGTCGTCAGCGTCGGAGACTCACCGGTCGTGCCGCATACGACCAGGCCCTGAGAAGAGTGCTCGACGAGGTGGGCGGCCAGGCCGCGCGCCGCCTTGACGTCGAGTGATCCGTCCACTGCGAACGGCGTCACCATCGCGGTGATGACTTCGCCGAAACGGGCTCCGGTCATGGGTGAACCTCCTGTCGAGCTCGTTGTTTGTCGCGACTATCGACTTCCACGGTAACGCCCTTTACGGCAGGACCTCGGTTTCGAGCCGCGCTC
This sequence comes from Actinomycetota bacterium, assembly GCA_050998655.1. GTDB lineage: Bacteria > Actinomycetota > CADDZG01 > CADDZG01 > WHSQ01 > JACDAL01. Next base: position 6,523 of record JBPCPZ010000139.1, on the reverse strand, counting down.
CCTGGGCTCGCTCAGGGTTTTCCCCGACGTAGACCTGGACGGAGCTGGCGCTGAGACCCGGCCGCCGCGGCACCCGGATGTCGAACTCCAGCGCGATCTCCTCGCCCGCAGCGAGAACCGGAGACGAACTCCGTCCGGCGAAGCGGAACACTACGCCGTCCAGAGATACGCCGCCGGGTTCGGGGCGAACGTCTTCGATCGAGGGGCTGCGTTTGCGAGCTCCGGAGGCGACCAACGGCTCCGACACCGTCCCGCCGGCCGAGCCCACCAGGGAGAAGCTCACCACCAGGCTGTCGATTTCCTCGGGACCCGGGTTCGTCACCCGAAGGATGGCGGTGGCGACTGCAGAGGACCGCACCTGAGCGGGAAAAGAGAGCTCGAGCTGGGGTTGCCCCGGTCCCGTCTCCTCACCGGCACAGACCGCACCGAGCAGCAGCGCGGCCGCCACGGCGACCCCAAGTGCCGAGTGGTGGCCAGATGACCATATAGAGCACCTCACCACCACTCGGCGGAAAAGGGTCAGGTGCCGAGGTCCAGGAGATGTTCGAGCCCCACCGTGAGGGGGGCCGGTAAGTCCCCCACCCCCCTGATCGCCAGCAGGACTCCGGGCATGAACGAAGAGCGGTCGATGGAGTCGTGGCGGATGGTGAGGGTCTGGCCGCGGCCCCCGAGGACGACCTCGTGATGAGCCACCGAGCCCGGAAGCCGCAATGAATGGATGCGAATCCCGCCTGCGTCCGTCCCGCGGCTGGGGGCCGAGCTCGCGTGCTCTGGAGAGCTTTCTCTATTGGGCCGGGCTTCGTTTATGAGGGCCGCGGTCCTCAGAGCGGTGCCCGAGGGCGCATCGAGCTTTCTCTCGTGGTGGCGCTCAACGATCTCGACGGCGTCGAAGTGGGGGGCGGCGGCGGCGGCGAAGCGCATCATCAGCACTGCTCCCACGGCGAAGTTTGGAGCGACCAGTATCCTTGACTCGGAGCCGGCGGCAGCCGCTTCTACCTCGGCCAGGTCGGCAGAGGACAATCCCGTGGCCCCCACCACCACGTGAAGCCCCCGCCGCAACGACTGCAGGACGTTGTCCTTGACGCTCTCGGGAGAGGAGAACTCGACCGCTACGTTGGCGCCAGACAGTGAGTCAAGCGAGTCTCGCCGGCCCACCCGGGCTATCAGTTCGAGGTCATCCTCCGCCTCGACCGCCCGGCACACCTCGGACCCCATCCGTCCGTAGGCACCGACCACCCCCACCCGCAACCCCGGGGCCATCACGCTGCGTAGGAGCCGAAAGCGTCCTCGTCGAATGGGCCGACCACCGTGATGTGCGGAGAGCCGGCGCTCAGGATCACTTCGGCGACCCGCTTGAGGTCTTCGATCTCGAGTGCCTCGAAGCGGGCGATCAGCTCGTCCAGGGACATGATCTCACCGAGTCCGAGCTGCTGTCGTCCGAGCCGGTTCATGCGGCTGCCGGGGTCCTCCGACGACAACACCAGGGCGCCACGCAGATGACCCTTGGCGCGCTCCAGCTCTCGGGGAGTAATGCCGCTAGCGGCCACCGAGGCCAGCTCCGTTGTGACGATGTCCATCACCGTACGGGCGTTCTGTGGAGTGGTGCCGGCATAAACCGCGAAGGTGCCCGTGTCGGCGAACATGGCACTGTAGGAGTAGACCGCGTAGGCAAGTCCCCTCTTCTCACGCACCTCCTGAAACAGCCGAGAGGACATGCCCCCGCCGAGCACCGTGTCGATCAACGCCAGCGCATGGCGGTCTTCGTGGCTCCGGTGCAGACCCTGAGTTCCCATGACTATGTGGGCCTGCTCGGTGGGACGCCGGTGGACGCTTACGCCTCTCGTGGGCCGCGGCGCGATGCCGGCCCGCAGCGTCTTGCGACCCTCGGAGCCGTTGGAGAAGCGCTCGCTCACGAGCTCGACGATCCTGTCGTGATCGAGATTCCCGGCCGCCGCGACCACAAGGTTGGGGGCCGAGTAGCGCTCGCGCCAGTACCCCTCCAGCTGGTCGCGTGAAACCGCCCCGACCGTTTCGTTGGAGCCGAGCACCGGCCGGCCGAGTGGATGCCCGTCCCACATCGCCCTGTAGAAGAGGTCGTGCACGAGCTCGTCCGGGGCATCCTCGTGCATTGCGATCTCCTCGAGGATGACCTTTCGTTCGGACTCGAGCTCTACGGGATCGAGCGTCGAGCTCGTCACCATGTCCGAGAGAACGTCGAAGGCCATGCCCAGATCGTCGTCGAGCACACGCGCGTAGTAGCAGGTGTACTCCTTGCCCGTGAACGCGTTGACGTCGCCCCCCACCGCGTCGAAGGCGTCGGCGATGTCCTTCGCGGATCTCGAAGGTGTGCCCTTGAACAACAGGTGCTCGAGGAAATGGGAGGTTCCGGCGATTTCCTCGGACTCGTCGCGTGAACCGACGTCGAACCACAGCCCGATCGAGACGCTTCTCACCTCAGACATCGCCTCTGTAACGATCACGGCGCCCGAGGGAAGGATCGTGCGGTTGAACCGCGTGGCCCCCTCAGACATCAGAGGTCGGCGCGCGGCGCCCGCTCACGCCGAGGCCCACGGCCCCCGCGGTCCCGGTCGCGGCCCCGCTCGCCACGGTCACGCTCTCGGCCACGGTCCCCTCGGTCCCGGTCGTTGCGGTCGCGGCCGTCACGCCGGGGCCCCCTTCCGCCGCCAGACCCAGATGCTGCGGCGGCGCGTGCCTCCTCCAGCGTCTTGCCCTGAGCCACCTGCCGCTCGAGCCACGCCACCGGGGTCAGGGAGACCTTCCCCGCCCCATCGATGTCGGTCACTTCAACCTCGATCTCGTCGCCCGCATTGACCGCGTCCTCGACGCGTTCGATACGGCCCTCACCCAGCTTGGAGATGTGGGCCAACCCGTCTCTGCCAGGCGAGATGTTCACAAAGGCGCCGAAGGCCGTCGTCTTGACCACAGTTCCCACCACGCGCTCACCTATCTCGGGCATGTGTGGGTTGATCATCTCGTCGATAAAATCACGCGCCTTTTCGGCGGAGGTTTGATCGGTCGAGCCAATGCGGATAGTGCCGTCGTCGTCGATGTCGATCTCGACGCCGGTCTGAGCCGTGATCATGTTGATGTTCTTGCCCTTGGGCCCGATCACCTCACCGATCTTGTCAACCGGCACCGTCATCGTCACCACGCGCGGCGCCGAAGGAGCAAGGTCGGAGCGAGGTGCCGAAAGCGCCTCGTTCATGCGGGAGATTATGTGCAGGCGCGCCGTCTGTGCGGCCCGGAGCGCATCCCCGATCACATGCGCGGGGATGCCCGTGATCTTGGTGTCGAGTTGCAGTGCGGTGACCATGTCCTCGGTCCCCGCAACCTTGAAGTCCATGTCCCCGAAGGCGTCCTCGTCCCCGAGGATGTCGGTGAGAGGAACATAGCGGTCGCCTTCTGCTATCAGGCCCATGGCGACTCCCCCGACGTGCTTGCCTCCCCGCAGCGGTACTCCGGCGTCCATCAACGAGAGCGATGAACCGCACACCGATGCCATCGAGGTGGAGCCGTTCGAAGACATGATCTCGGATACGACTCGCAACGCGTAAGGGAATTCCGAACGACTCGGTATGGCGGGCAACAAAGCCTTCTCGGCGAGTGCGCCGTGACCGATCTCGCGCCGCTTGGGACCTCGCATGAAACCGGCTTCGCCGGTGGAGTAGGGCGGGAAGTTGTAGTTGTGCATGTAGCGCTTCGTTTCCTGAGGAGAGAGGTCGTCCACCATCTGCTCCATCCGCTGCATGCCCAGTGTGGTGAGGGAAAGCGCCTGCGTCTCGCCTCGGGTGAACAATCCAGAGCCGTGAACACGGGGAATGATCCCAACCTGGCTCCAGATGGCTCGCACCTCGTCCGAACGGCGGCCGTCGAGTCGAACGTTCTCGTCCAGGATTCGGGCTCTCACCATCTTCTTCGTTAGCGAGCGCAGCGCCGCCCGAACCTCACCGCCGTCGTCACCCTCATTGCTCGAGAGCCGCTGAATCACATCGGCTTCGATCGCCGAGAGTCGGGCGCGGCGGTCGGGCTTGGAGGTGATCCTCACCGCTTCGGCCACCGCGTCGCGCGCTTCAGCCTCGACTCGTGAGAAGACCTCTTCTGAGTAGTCCGAGAACAACGGATAGTCGGGAGAGTCCCCCGCAATCGTTCCTTTGGTCTTGCCGACGAGCTCGGCGAGCTCGAGCTGCAGGGCGATGGCCTCTGCAATGGGCGCCTTGGACGCCTCGATGCCCTCAGCTAGCAGCTCCTCATCGGGCCTGCGAGCGCCGGCGGCCACGAGGTCGAACAGGTTCTCCGAGCCCCCGGCCTCGATCATCATGATGTCGACCTCGCCGGATTCCCCGACTCGCCCGGCGACCACGAGCTCGATGGTGGCGTCTTGTTGGTCCTCGTGGGAGGGGTTGATCTCCCAATCACCGTCTATGTGGGACATTCGCACCGCTCCGATGGGACCCTGGAAGGGGATGTCGGAGACGACCAATGCCGCCGACGCAGCATTGATCGACAGAATGTCGGAAGGGTTTTCCTCGTCGACCGCCAGGACAGTGATTACGCTGTGGACCTCGTGCCGAAAGCCCGAGGGAAAGGCCGGGCGCAGTGGCCGGTCGATGAGCCGGGCATTGAGAATCGCCTTTTCGCCCGCCCGGCCTTCACGCCTGAAGAAGCCGCCGGGTATCTTGCCGGCCGCGTACATGCGTTCCTCGACGTCGATGGTCAGCGGAAAGAAATCGCCCTCTCCGCGTGGGTTGTCGGCGGTTGCGGTTGCAAGCAGGGTGGTCTCACCCATTGAAGCCAGCACCGCGCCGTTGGCCTGTCCCGCCAAGCGGCCGGATTCGAGGCGGATTACCTCGTCACCGATCTTGCGCTCGACGGACTTGGGCTCGGGAGTCATTGCTGTCATTGTTTGTTCCTCCTGCATTCATTCAACTTGGATGTACTCGGATGTACTTCGATTACTGCGCGCACATCGGAGTGCGCGTTCGTTGTCCAAGAAGGGGCTCGGAGGCCAGTTGTCAGTTGTAAGCCCATCGTTCTGTCCGACCATTTCTACTCACGCGATCCTCCAGCGGATCGCTCGAAGCGATGGGTTTGCAACTGATAACCGACCCGTGCAAGGGCCCTTTCTCTAGCAAAATTGTCGGGCCGGCGGCTCCTTTCCCTCCCGGATTCTCGGCGTCTCTAGCGCCTGAGCCCGAGCTTGGCGATCAGAGCGCGATAGCGCTCGATGTCCTCGCGCCGCAGGTAGCCGAGAAGGCGGCGGCGGCGGCCCACCATGCGAAGCAAGCCGCGCCGAGAGTGATGATCCTTCGGATGAGTGCGCAGGTGCCCGGTCAGCTCGGTGATGCGTTGGCTCAACAGGGCCACCTGGACCTCGGGAGAACCCGAGTCTCCGTCGCTGCGGGCGTTGTCTGTGATGATCTCTTGCTTGGCTTCCTTGGTCAACGGCACCTAGGCATCCTAGCAGCCCACGGGCCCTGGGATTGCGGGGGGTCAATCGCACAACCTGTGCATCAGACCACCGAAACAGTGGCTACACGCATTGATTGGGCGTTCGACCACCCGGCCTGTTATCCGGTCACAGCCCGGGTGGCGGCGACGTCCCGGGCCATCTGCTCGACCAGGGCCGAGGTCGACTCGAAGCTCAGCTCGTCCCGCAGCCGCTGGAGAAGCTCGATCCGCAGCCTCCGCCCATAGAGGTCCCCGGAGAAATCGAGCAGGTAAGCCTCGATCCTGATGGGAGGGCGAGCGTCGTCGGCGACAAAGGTGGGGTTAACGCCGATAGACAGCGCGGCCGAGTGGGCGTCGCCGTCGACCAGTGCGCGGCCCGCGTAGATCCCCTTCTGGGGCCTGACGAGAACGGCATCGACCTCCAGGTTCGCGGTCGGATAGCCGAGCAGCGCTCCCCTTCCATCCCCGTGCACGACGGTGCCGTCGAAGTCGAAGGGACGCCCCAGAAGCAGGCGGGCATCCTCGACATCGCCGTCCCGCAGGGCCGCCCGGATGCGGGTGGAGGACACCACCCCGCCCGTCTCGGGCCGTTCCAACTGCACCGCGCGGGCCTCGAAGCCGAGATCGGCCCCCAGCCGGGCCAGCGTGTCGACGTTCCCCGCGGCCCGCCGGCCGAAGCGCCAGTTCTGGCCCACCATCACGAGCTTCGCTCCCAGGGCCCCTGCGAGAACGTCGGAGGCGAAGCGCTCCGGCGGCCACGACGCCAGATCCTCGTCGAAGGCCAAGACCGCCACTTGGTCCAGGTCCTGCTCCCTTAACAATTCGAGCTTTCTGGCGATGCTCGTGAGCAAAGGCGGGGCCTGCTGCGGTCGCAGAGTGCTCGCGGGGTGCCGGTCCCAGGTCAGGGCGAGGGGAGCCAGGGAGCGCCGGTGGGCCTGGGCGAGGGTCGCGCTCAGCAGTGCGCGGTGGCCCAGGTGGACGCCATCGAACTTCCCCACTGCGACCGCGGCCCCCTGCGGGGGCCGCTTCAGCGCCGCGAGGTCCGTGCGCTTCG
>JBPCPZ010000114.1:0-13949 GCA_050998655.1 Actinomycetota bacterium | reverse complement strand
ACGATTACCAAGTGGCTCAAGCAAGAGGGCGACTCCGTCGATGAGGACGAGCTCCTCGTAGAGGTGTCGACCGACAAGGTCGACTCCGAGGTCCCCTCGTCGGCGGCGGGGACGATCCAGAAGATCCTCGTAAGTGAGGGAGAGACCGTCAAGGTCGGCACCGCGATCGCGCTCGTGGGAGACGGCGCCGCCGAGTCGAACGACGAGGCCGAGTCTTCCGAGGACCCCGAGCAATCCGAACAGCAGGAAGAACCCGAAGCGCAAGCATCGGAAGAAGGGTCCGAGGCGGAGACTTCGGATGAAGACGAGGAGGAGCCCGACGCCGAGTCTCAGAAGACAGAGCCGAGTGAGGGAGACGTCGGCAAGGAGGACGCCGAAGCTGAGGCCGAGCAGGACACCGCCGAGGAGGGGGCCGATGAGGCCCCTGCCGCCACCCAAGAGCCCGCCACAGAAGAGAAGGAACCCTCCGCTCAGCAGGCGGTGGATTCGTCCGAGGGCGAGGGCGACAAGTCCAAGCGAGGGGTGATCTCCCCCCTCGTGCGGCGCCTTGCCGACGAGCACAACCTCGACCTCCAAAAGGTCGAGGGTACCGGCACGGGCGGCCGCATTCGTAAGCAGGATGTGCTGGCGTTTCTCGAAAAGGGTGAGCAGGCCCCCGCCGAGTCCGGCAAGCCCGAGAAGACGTCCGCTCCCGCAGCCGAAGAGGAGGCTTCCGCAGCCCCAGAGGCTAAAGAGGCTTCTCGCGAGGCTGGTGCGCGCGAGGAGCTCGTCCCCTGGACCAACATCCGCAAGCGCACCGCCGAGCACATGGTCGCATCGGCGCGGGAAACGGCGCGCGCCTGGAACGCGATCGAGGTCGACTGGACACCGCTCGTGACGATGCGCGAGCAGGTCAAAGCTAATTTCAAGGAGCGCGAGGGCTTTAACCTCACCTACATGGGGTTTCTCGGGCGGGCTCTGTGCGAGACGCTCCTCGAGATGCCGGAGGTCAACTCAACCTACGACGAAGAGAACCAGGCGAACCGCCAAAAGCATTACGTCAATCTCGGGATCGCGGTGGCGCTCGAAGGTGGGGGCCTCATCGTCCCTGTGGTCAAGGGAGCCGAGGAGAAGAACCTCGTCGGCTTGGCTCGCTCGGTCAACGAGATAGTCACCAAGGCTCGCTCGAAGAAGCTCGCGCCCGATGATCTGCAGGGCGGCTCGTTCACGATTACCAACCCCGGCCCCTTTGGTTCGGTCGTTTCGGTGCCGATAATCCCGCGCGGCCAAGCAGCAATCCTGAGCTTCGAAGCGATCGGCAAGAAAGTGGTCGTGACAGACGACGACGCCATCGCGATTCGCAGCATGGGATTTGTGACGCTGTCATGGGATCATCGCGTCATCGACGGGGCCGAGGCCTCGCAGTTCTTGGCCTTGCTCAAGAAGCGGCTCGAGACGATGGACTTCTCGAGCGAGCTGGCGCACTACCTCTAGCGAGGCATTAGGAGGGCGATGGGAGATCAGGAGGGGGCCGCGGCACAGCCCGGCGTACTCGAGGCTGCGTGGTTGGGGCGCGCCGGCTACGAGGACATGTGGGCGTGGCAGCGACGCCGTTTCGAAGCCCGGCGTGCCGGCGAGTGCAACGACATGGTCGCCCTCCTCGAGCATCCACCGACCTACACCTTGGGCCGGCGTTCGACTCCCGAAGAGGTCCTCTACACCCCCGAGCAGCGCAGGGCGCTCGGCATCTCCTTGTTCGAGGTCGATAGAGGGGGCAGGGCCACCTATCACGGGCCCGGACAGATAGTTGGTTACCCGATCGTGGCACTGGGCCGGCGCTACGACGTTATTCAATACTTGCGGGGCATAGAGGACGCGCTCATCGGATCCTTGGCTGAGGTTGCGATCGAAGGTTATCGTGACCCGCGCCACACGGGCGTATGGGTGGGTGACAACAAGATCGCCGCCATCGGTGTGAGGATCACGCGCGGCATCACCATGCACGGGTTCGCCCTCAACGTCGGAACCGACCTCTCGATGTTCGAGGGAATCGTCCCGTGTGGCATTGAAGGTCATTGGGTCACGTCGGTTGAGGCCGAGACGGGACTGCAGCATCGACTCGAGGACGTCGCGCTGATCCTGGGCCGCCATCTCGCCCGGGTGATGAGCCGCAAGCTGCAGTGGGTTTCCTTCCGAGTGGTGGATGAAGGTTGCTATGCAACAACTCACCACCACTCGAACATGCCCAGAGAAGAGGCGAGCACATGACCGACCTGCACAGCGATCTAGGCCTCAAGGAAGAGGATCTGACCGAGATGTTCCACATGATGTTGCTGGCGCGCTATTGCGACGAGCGACAGTGGGCGTTGAACCGGCAGGGGAAGGCTCCTTTTGTCGTTCCCGTCTCCGGACACGAAGGGGCGCAGGTGGGATCGGTGTGGGCGTTCGAGCGGGGCAAGGACGTACTATGCCCCTATTACCGAGACATGGCGTTGGCGCTGGCCGCCGGCTTTACGGCGACCGACGTCTTTGCCGGGTTGTTCGGTAAGGTCTCGGATCCCTCGTCTGCGGGCAGGCAGATGCCCGCTCATTGGGGGTCGCGTAAGCACAACATCATCACGGGGTCGTCTCCGATCGCAACCCAGTGCCTTCATGCAGCAGGGATCGCCTATTCCAAGAAGCTAAAACGCGAGGATGCGGTTGTGGGTACGTGGTTTGGAGAGGGCGGAACCTCTGAAGGCGACTGGCACGGCGCCATGAACTTCGCAGGCATCCATTCTCTCCCCCTGGTGTTTGTGTGTGAGAACAATCAGTACGCCATCAGTGTCCACGAGTCAAAGCAGGTTGCGGGCCGAGTCTATAAACGAGCGATGGCGTACGGATTCCCGGGCAAAGAGGGTGACAGAAACGACATCTTGGAGTCGTATCGTCTCACCAAGGAAGCGGTCGATCGCGCCCGGGCCGGCGAAGGTGCGTCGTTGATCGAATTGCGCACCTATCGCTTTTACTCCCACACCTCAGACGACGACGATCGCACTTACAGGTCGCGCGAGGAGGTGCAGGAGTGGCGGGACAAGGACCCCATCCCGCGCTTCGAGGCATACCTCAAGAGAGCAGAGGTCCTCGACGATGCCGAGGTAACCGAGCTCAAGGAACGTACGAAAGCGGAGGTGCAGGACGGCGTCAAAGAGGCCGAGGAGGCAGACTTCCCCGACCCCGCTACCGCCGCCGATGGCGTCTACAGCGGCCTCGAGATGCAGGGCCGGTAGTGGCGATCAAGACTCTGATCCAAGCTGTGCACGACGCGATGCTCGATGCCATGCAGCGCGACGAGAGAGTCGTCGTCTTGGGCGAGGATGTGGGGGCGCGCGGCGGGGTATTTCGCGCCACCATGGGGCTCATGGAGGAGTTTGGCTCCGAGCGCGTCATCGATACTCCGCTGGACGAGTGTCTGATAGCGGGAGTCGCCATCGGCATGGCGCTCGACGACCTGCGTCCGGTCGCCGAGATGCAGTTTGCCGACTTCATCTTTCCGGCCTTCAACCAGATCGTTTCGGAGGCGGCCAAGATTCGCTATCGCTCGAACGGCGAGTTCAGCGTACCGCTGGTTATCAGGGCGCCTTATGGGGGTGGCGTGCATGGTGCGCTCTACCATTCGCAGTCGGTAGAGGCCTTCTTTGCCCACGTGCCCGGGCTCAAGGGCGTGGCTCCCTCCACAGCGTACGACGCCCAGGGAATGCTTGCGATGGCGATCGAGGACCCTGATCCCGTCATGTTCTTCGAGCACAAGAAGACTTATCGCCTGGTGCGGGACGAGGTGCCCGACGAGCGCTACACGGTTCCATTCGGGCGCGCCGAGGTGCGGCGAGAGGGCGGCGACGTGACGTGCGTCTCCTACGGACTGTTGCACCACTTCTGCGTCGAAGCCGCCGAACGTCTGTCTCATGACGGGATCGAGATCGAGGTCATCGATCTGCGCAGCATCTATCCTCTTGATATCGACACTGTGCTCGAGTCGGTAGGCAAGACCGGCAAAGTGATGATCCTGTACGAGGACACGAAGTTCTTGGGGGTCGGGGCCGAGGTTGCGGCCCAGATAGCGGAGCGGGCAATGTTCGAGCTCGATGCTCCCATCGTTCGAATCGGGGGCCCGCATGTCCCGGCGATGCCCTACTCGCCGGCGTTGGAGCACTGGTTCTTGCCCGATGTCGATCGCATAGAGCAAGAGATGCGTAAGCTAGCCGAATACTGATGGTCAAGCTCATGCTCCCAACAATCGAGAGCTAATCGCAGAGAGCCGCGCGATCCGCTGGAGGATCGCGCGGAAAGAGGGACGTCGAGGCCAACCTCCGGCGCGGCGCGCCTCTGCGCGAGGCGCCGGGACCAGGCGCGCCGCGACCGGAGCGACGGCCTGAGTGGCTCAAGGTCAAGATAAGGCAGGGGCCAAACTTCACCGAGCTACGCAGCATCATGCAGGAGCGGGGGCTGCATACCGTGTGCGAGGAGGCCTCCTGTCCCAACATTTACGAGTGCTGGGAGGCCCGCGAAGCGACGTTCTTGCTGGCCGGCGATCGCTGCACCAGGCGCTGCGGCTTTTGCGACGTGATGACCGCGCGGCCCGGGCCTTTGGATCAGGACGAATCCAGCAAGATCGCCGAGGCCGTGGCGCTGATGGGACTGAGGTTTGCGGTGATCACCGGCGTGGCACGGGACGACCTCGACGACGCCGGGTCGGCTCACTGGGCCCTCACCATCGCTGCGGTGAGAGGGGCCAACGAGGGCTGCGGGATCGAGGTCTTGATCCCCGATTTCAAGGGCCGCAAGGAGGACCCGCGCGCCTCGCTCGCGCGCGTAATCGAGGCCCAGCCCGATGTGCTTGCTCACAATCTCGAGACCGTGGCCCGGCTCCATCCCAAAATCCGCCCCGGCTTCGGTTACCGATCAAGCCTCGAACTCCTGGCCTGGGCCAAAGAGCTCCGGTCGGAGCAGGTGACCAAGTCCAACCTCATCGTGGGCATGGGGGAGACGGAAGCCGAGGTCTACGAGGCGATGGCAGATCTGAACCAGGCAGGCTGCGACGTCCTCACGATCGGCCAGTACCTGCAGCCGAGCGTTTCCTGGCACCTGCCGGTCGATCGCTGGGTCCACCCCGACGAATTCGCTCGCTACAAGGCGTACGGCGAGGATGAGCTCGGCCTGGCGTGGGTCGAGTCCGGCCCCCTGGTACGCTCGAGCTATCACGCCGGGGAGCAATACAGGCGGGCCGCGGCCCGCCTCGCTGCGCCGAGTGGTGGTTGAGGGTCCTGCAACAACTCATGACTACACGGCACCACAGCGGGACTGGACGGGTATTATCTTGAGCGGTCTGTAGATACTTCAAGTCTTTCAGCAGATTCGGGAGGAACAAGTGACCTACGTCATCGCGGAGCCGTGCATCGGCGTAAAAGACCGTGCTTGCGTTGATGAATGCCCCGTGGACTGCATTTATGAGGGCGAGGATCAGCTCTGGATCCACCCCGAAGAGTGCGTAGACTGCGACGCCTGCCTTCCCGCTTGCCCTGTGGACGCCATTTTTCCCGCCGACTCGGTTCCCACCGAATGGGCCGAGTACACCGCGAACCAGGCACAGTGGTTCGAGGATCATCCGGACGCTTCCGGAGGCGCCATGGAGAGTCCCTTCGCTCCCGCGGAGGAAAGGGGCGAATAGGGATCCGGCGCCGGGCGGCCCGGTTTCGCCCGATTTCGCAACCCCCCGCTGTATAGTGGGCCAGCGTTAGGCGAAAGTTCATCTGCTGTCCATTTGGAGGACAACCGCATGACCGCGCAAGCCGCGGCCCACGAACAAACCAAGCCCAGGCGAGAGCTTGACCGCGTCGTCATTCGTTTCGCAGGCGACTCGGGCGACGGGATGCAGCTCACGGGTGACCGATTCACGGACGCCACTGCGCTGTTCGGCAACGACATCTCCACGATGCCCGACTTTCCGGCCGAGATCCGCGCTCCCGCCGGGACGATCTCGGGGGTCAGCGCCTTCCAGATCCACTTCTCTGACCACGACATCCTGACCCCCGGAGACCAGCCGGGCGTGCTCGTGGCCATGAATCCGGCCGCGCTCAGGGCGCACCTCAACGACGTCGTGCCCGGCGGCCTCTTGATCGTCAACCGGGATGCCTTCGAGAAGCGAAACCTCGACAAGGCCGGCTACTCCACCAATCCGCTAGAAGACGGGAGCCTCGATAACTACCAGGTCTACGAGATTCCCATGACCTCGATGACGATCGAGGCCGTCAAGGGGGCCGGGATCGGCAAGAAGGAAGCCCAGAGATCCAAGAACATGCTCGCCCTCGGGGTGTTGTCGTGGATGTACGGGCGGCCGCTCGACCCGACGATCGACTGGCTCAACAAGAAGTTCGCCCGCAAGCCTCAGATAGCGGAGGCGAATACTGCCGCGCTCAAGGTCGGCCACGCCTTCGGGGAAACTGCGGAGCTGAGTGCCTTCGAGGTAAAGCCGGCAGTCATCGCACCGGGGACATACCGGCGCGTCACCGGCAACCAAGCGCTCGCTTACGGGCTGATCGCCGCCAGCGTGCAGGCCAAACTCCCGCTGTTCTTGGGCTCGTATCCCATCACCCCCGCTTCGGACATCCTGCACGAGCTTTCGCGCCACAAGAACTTCGGCATTCGCACCGTGCAGGCAGAGGATGAGATCGCAGCCTGCGGGATGGCGTTGGGGGCCGCATTCGCGGGCCACCTTGGAGTGACTACGACCTCCGGCCCCGGTCTCGATCTCAAGTCCGAAACCATAGGCCTCGGAATTGCGCTGGAGCTACCTCTGATAGTCGTCGACATTCAGCGTGGAGGACCTTCGACGGGCCTCCCGACCAAGACCGAGCAGTCAGATCTGCTGCATGCCATGTTCGGCCGCCACGGCGAGGCTCCTCTGCCGATCGTGGCTTCTTATTCCCCCTCGTCGTGCTTTTGGGCTGCGCTGGAGTCTGTTCGGCTCGCGCTCAAGTACATGACGCCGGTCATCCTGTTGTCGGATGGCTACCTCGGAAACGGCGCCGAGCCCTGGCGTATCCCCAGCATCGACAAGCTGCCCGACATCTCGGTGAAGTTTGCAACCGAGCCCAACGTCGACGGCGAGTTCTGGCCATACCTCAGAGACGACGAAACTTTGGCGCGTCCCTGGGCCATTCCGGGTACCGCCGGTCTCGAACACAGGATCGGCGGCCTCGAGAAGGCGGACGGCACCGGCAATATCTCCTACGACCCCGAGAATCACCAGCTCATGCCCCTGTTGAGGGCGGCGAAGATCCAGGCAATCGCGGAGAACATCGACCCTCTCGAGTGGCCCAGCGACGAGGACGCCCAGGTGCTGGTGTTGGGCTGGGGAAGCACCTATGGCGCCATCGGAATCGCCTGCCGGAGGCTGCATGAACGGGGTAAGAAGGTCGCCCGTGCTCATTTGCGGCACATGAACCCGTTCCCTCAGAATACAGAGGACGTGCTGCGTCGATTCAAGCGCGTTGTTATTCCCGAGATGAACACGGGACAGCTCGCCAAGCTCATCAGGGCAGACTTCCTCATCGATGCGATAACGATTTCGAGCATGCGCGGCATGCCTTTCAAGGCCCGAGACGTCGAAGCGCAATTGCTGAAGATCATTTGATGGCCTGGAGCGAAATTAGCACCAATACCCAGAGCGTCCCTGAGCACTGTGGACGAGCATGAGGAGCGAGCGCCCTGGAAGGTACGGTGTGCGACAGATTGAATCCCAATTCCGATCTCGGCGGCGCCATGGGACGCAGCCATCGGTGATGCAGGCACGCTCGAATATGACGATAGTCTCCGCGACGGGGCACTGAGTGGAAGAGAACGGAGAAACGCTGGGGTTGGGCCGGGGCCTGACGGAGGCATCGGGCGGCGTCAACACCCTGGCTCGCAGGGACTTTGTGTCAGACCAGGAAGTGCGCTGGTGCCCGGGCTGCGGTGACTACGCGATCCTGGCCGCTATTCAGAGCGTCATGCCCGAACTGGGCATCCCGCGCGAGAAGATCGTGTTCCTATCAGGCATCGGCTGCGCCAGTCGCTTTCCCTATTACATGAACACCTATGGGCTGCACGGAATCCATGGGCGGGCGCCGGCGATTGCGACGGGGTTGGCGACAACCCGCCCCGATCTGAGCGTGTGGGTCGTGATGGGCGACGGCGATGCGCTGTCGATCGGCGGTAATCACCTGATCCATGCAGTGAGGCGCAATGTGAACCTCAAGATGCTCATCTTCAACAAGCAGATCTACGGGCTCACCAAGGGCCAGTACTCGCCCACCTCGGAGCAGGGGAAGGTGACGAAATCGACTCCCTTCGGCTCCCTGGAACGACCGTTCAACCCCATTTCGGTTGCTCTCGGCGCGGAGGCGACGTTTGTTGCTCGCACCATGGACATCGAACGAAAGCACCTGCCCGCCGTCTTGCGGCGGACTGCCGCCCACCGGGGCAGTGCTTTTGTCGAGATATATCAAAACTGCCACATCTTCAACGATGGCGCCTTCCTTGCCTTGACCTCCAAGGAGGGCGGTTCGCGCAACCGCATCTACCTCGAGCATGACAAGCCGGTTCGCTTCGGCGCTAGCCTCGAGAAGGGCGTACGAATGGACAAGGACGGCAGGCTCGAGATCGTTTTGGTGAGCGATGTTGACGTCTCTCATCTCGTCGTTCACGACGAGCACCGCGACAACCCAAGCCTCGCCTTCGCGCTGTCCCGCATCGCCGAAGGACCGACTACTCCGACGCCCTTCGGCATCTTCCGCGATGTGCAGCGACCCGTCTACGGTGAGGTAATGGAAAACCAGCTGCGCTCTGCTTCGGAGAAGCAGGGGCCGGGGGATCTCGAACGTTTGCTGTTTACCGAGGATACCTGGACAGTTGGCTGAGGAGCCCTCGGCAGAGGCGATCGAGGAGCGGGCCCGCACGCTCGAGCACGGCGGCGAAGGACACGAGGGCCTGAGGGACAATCGCGATGCGTCGCGGCGAGCCGCCGAGCAGATATTGCGGGAGTCGGAAGAGCGCATCGCGGACCCCGCCACCACCGATCGCTCCGAGGACGACGCCATCCGCCGCTCCTCCGAGGACACCGTCTAACGGCAGCTTCCCCGCGCCCGAGATACCCATCAATACGAGCGCAGCCGCTGTCCCGGGTACCAGACCGGTCGCCCTTCGTCGCGCGCTAAGCGCGATCCACAACTTTGGGGCGAGGGCTAGAGGGAGCGCGAGTAGGCGATCACTGCGTTGTGCTGGTTGTTTGTGGGACACCGGCCCGCGTCGATCAGCATGCGGACATGGCTGCCCGCCTTCTTGAGCAGGTTGGGCCAGGCGTAGTCACCGCCTCCTTCGTTCGTTAACTCGACGACATCTTTCCCCCACGTTGAGCCCCTGAGCCGCCGGGTGAGCAGGGCCTTGTCCGAATGACGGACCATCGCAAGCAACGCTCCATCGCCCGTAGGCGCCAAGCTTGGATCCATGTAGCCAGCATTGGTCTCGAGGGTGGTGGCTGCCTGCGAGCCGGCGGCGTTGAAGCGAACGACTTCGACGACATGGTTGATGACGTCACTCTCGACCGAGGCCAGGACTGCGCCCGACGGAAGGGCAATCGCGCTCGGTTTCGCCTGAGAGGCGACGTCGGCGCCTGCCGTCCCACCACCCCAGCTAACCAGATCCTGCGTGGCTGAATGCGTGAACATGCGCAGAGAGCCGGCCCGAGCTACCAGCGCGACGCCGCTCGGCGTTTGAACCAGCGTGCCGGTGGGCTTGTCGGAAGTTGTCAGATAGTGGATTGTGTGGCTCTTCAGAACGGGGCGGGCGCTGAGGTCCGATAGCCACCCTGTAACCACCTCGTAGCTGTCCTCGCCCGTCTTTCGCAACCACGTCACGACGCCGCGGGGGCCCGATGCACGCCGCTCGAAGGCGATGTCGGCCCTGACATTGCCCAGGCCCTGAGGCTCAAGGATCACCTCTGGACCGATGTGGGGGCCGCGGGGATCGCTGAGGCCGGTCAGCCTGCGCATCATGACCGCGGAGGGGCGGGCGAACTCGTACCCGGCCCACACTATCCAAGCCCGCTGCACGCCGGCGGCGGTGGTCACGGCAATGGTAGCGGGGCGGTCGTTGGGACCATCGCTCATCACTATGTTACCGTTCGAGACCGCTCCGCGGGTGGTGCTTTCCCACCCCTTGCCCGGATCGCGCCAGCGCAGGTGCATGCCGGACCCGTGAGGGTCGTAGATGGCGAGCAGCCTCCCGCTCTTGGTCACCGTTAGGCGTTTGTTGCTGGCGTATCCGGTGGCGTTGCTCGAACCGCCGTCGCAATCATCGGCGACTTGAACGACCTTCTGCTCGTGTGAAGCTCCGGCGGGGCCCGCCACCAGCAGCGCCGCCAACGAAACGACACCGGTAAGCCCTTTGAGAAGCGGCGTGCGCAACACTCCGAGCCTCATGCCGGAATCCTCATGCGGGAATCCCCGGTCGGCTCTGCGGCCGGCGCAGGCTGTATCTGAAGCTTTCTTGAGCCGCCCAGGTGATAGCGGATGCGAGCGATGGTCGGACCCGGGTCGAGCAGGGACTCGGTGCCGTGCGCAGTTCCCCGACGAGGACGAAACTCGCTCAAGGATTGAGCCAGGCTCAGGGTGCCGGATTTCAGCGCCCAGCGCAGATGTCTGAGATCGCCGGCGAGCCAGCGGTAGGCGACTCCCTCCCGAGCACGGGCGGGCGTCACACTCTTGCCATCTAGCAGATCGCACCACACACCTGCCAAGTTGACCCCCGCGGCCAACGCCAGGGACTGCGTGCCGTAGGGGCGCGTGTGTACATCAAGCAGATGGGGGCCGATGAGCTGCACGTTGAAGATGCCGTCATAGTCGCTGAGGAGGAGACGAATCCTTTCCTCGAGCTCCTCATCGGGAGCGATAGTCATCGCATAGCTCGCCTGACCGCAAGGCCTGGGCCAGATGCGATCCCAGCGCTGATGGACCGCCGCGACCATACGTCCTTGCCACATGACCCCCCCCACGGTACGGATGGGTTCGTTGAGAAACGGTTGCACCATGACCTCTCCCCGGATGGTCGCGGCTCGCTCGAGGTCGGCCGCCGAGTCGGCGCGAAAAGGTCGCCGATCCCGCACGACCGGCTTGACCACCACCGGGTAATCGAGTCCTCGCGCTGCCGCTCTGAGCTCTGTTCCTGAGCCGAACGTCTGGGAGGGAGGGCTGCTAAGACCTACGTCCCGGGCGAGCCGGGCCAGCACCGTCTTGTCCAGCAGATGCCGCACCGGGTAGCCAAGGTTCAGAAGCGCGCCGTCGCTCACAGGCAGGCAAGTCAGATAGGGGCGTGAGGCGAGCTCTGCCCGAACTGCCTCGGCATAGCCCAGCTCGTCCACAGCCGGGACGCGCACACTACGAACACAAGAATGCGACGACGCCGCCAACGAGTGTTTGCCCTGGGTCGTCACAGCCGCTGCGTAGCCGGCCGCGTCCAGCGCCCTCACGGTCGTCAGGCCGATTCGGCCCTGGTCGCCGGTGACAAGCACCATTGCTCTGGGTTTCACTCAGGCCTCCTCGCATTGAGATCCGACACATGCCTCGCGACTTGCTCGATAAGGCGGGGCACCGGGAGGGCCGCGTCGAGAAACACGCGCCGCTGGCTGCGCGGCAGGATCCGATGCCAAACCGCCATCTGTCGGGCGAGCTCCCCCGTCGTCAACTGGGGCTTGCGTGCGTGGATCGTGACCGGGTCGGCTTCGAGAATCAGGATGAGATCTGCGCGCGGGATGAGGCGGCCGAGCACCACGAAGGGCCGCCCGGAGCGCAGGCGATACCGGCGCGGGTCGACGGCGTGGTCCCACCAGCCGCGCTCAAACACGACCCAACCGCCGCTTCTGACGAAGGGCCCCACTCGCATGCGCCAGCCGAGCAGGAAGTCGATGAAGAGGTACAGCGCCTTCCACATCGAGGCTCCCCAGGGATAAGGGCGGGGGTAGACGCGCGGTCCAAAGAGATCCGGAGCACCGCCCTCACCCAGCCTGCGGGGGCGCGGCCGCTCCCGATTGCGCCACGGCAAGAGAAGGGGGAAGAGAATGTGCCTGGCAGGCACCCCAGCCAACACCTCGCTGATTATCTCTGCCGCGAGAGTGCTCTTCCCGGCGCCGTCGGGCCCTCCGATGATGAGTACGCCCCCTGTGGAGGGAGCACCGTTCGTCTCCACCGGGCCGCGGTGAGGCAACTTCCCTTCGGTGAGGCGGCCCGACTGCGCTGAGGCTGAGGCGACCATAAGACTTCCTTCCATCCAGGAATTAGCTTTTATTGGAGGAAGTTACCTTCTGCAACCGGTCGTTCACAATAAGTTAATCTACGCAGACGCCCTCAGCCGGGCAATGTTCTACGTTTTTGACGCAACTCTATTGGGCTGGCACCTATGCTCGCGAAAATGAAATCAGCATCCCCGTGGGCCGCGGGACGTGGGCCGCGTCCAAAGACGAGCCATTGACGACCGACAGATACGAACTCTGGCGCAGACTTTTGGTCGAACTTACCGAGGCGGCGCCGAACTGGGGCGTAGCCGGGAACGTCGACGAGGGCCTGTCGGGGGAGGGGGACGTCGATCTCATCGCCCCGGTGGCGGATTGGCGTGCCGTAGAACAACACTTTTGCGCCTGGGGCGAGGCCCACGGGCTCAGCCCCGTGGTTACTTGTACCCATCGGCCCGGTGTGCTCGAGCTGGTGGCCCTAGGCGCCGGAGACAAGCCCGTGTACCAGGTCGAGGTCCTCGGGTACAGGCATTTTCGTGGGGCGCGGCTGTACCGAGCCGAAGGTCTAGGTGCCGCTATGGAGATGGACCCGCGCGGCTGGCGTCGGCTGCGGCCTGGTGCCGCCGGGGTGGTCAAGCTGCTACCCAACGGGGTCACCTGGAGCGGGGGTCTCAAGTGGGAGGGCCCGAAGGCACAGCGGGTGTTGAAGGCTCTGAAGGATGATCCCGAAGGGGTTCGAGCGGCCGCTCGGGCGTTCGAGTCACTCGAGGGAATCGTGGCGACGGCCGCCCTCAGAGCCGGACAGGGCCATTGGAGCCGATGGCGGATGACCTTGATCGGGTTGTGGGCTCTTGTGAAAGGGTTAGGCAACCCCCGGTCCTTCTTCGCCCGGGCCGGATTTCGCCTCCGCACTGATCGCTGCGAGCTCCTGGCCACGGTCAAGAATCAGGAGCTGGTGCGGCGCGACCCGGCCAAGTGGCTGGCGCGGGTGGCAGTGGAGCATGAAGTGAGGTGGGCAGCCGACCGAGAGCCACCGTGCGGTCAGAGCAGCTCTACGCCTAGCGCCACGAGCTTGTTGCGAAATGATTCGTAGCCTCGCTCGATCAAACGGGCGTTGTGGACTCGGGATACCCCATCTGCCACCAACGCGGCGATCACATAGGAGAAGCCGCCTCTGAGGTCCGGTACGTAGAGCTCGCCGCCCTGGAGCTTGGTCTGGCCCACGACTACCGCTGAGTGCAGGTGATTGCGGCGGCCGAAGCGGCACGGACTGGGCCCCAGACACTCTCTAAACGTCTGGATGTTCGCGCCGAGGCTGTTGAGGGCGTGGGTGTATCCGAGGCGGTTCTCGTAAACGGTTTCGTGTAGGACGGATACGCCTTGGGCTTGGGTCATAGCGGTCACCAAGGGCGGTTGCCAGTCGGTCATGAACCCTGGATGCACGTCCGTCTCCAGTGCCAGCGGCCTCAGCAGATTGGCGACTCGGTAGAAGGTGATGGTTTCTCCCGAGACATCGAACTCGCCGCCTGCTTTGCGGAAGACGTTGAGGAAGGTCATCATGTCGAGCTGGGCGACTCCGGAGACGGAGACGCAGCCGTTCGTGGCGAGCGCAGCGCATGCCCATGAGGCGGCCTCGAGCCGGTCCGGCATCGATCGATGAGTGAAGGCT
>JBPCPZ010000041.1:0-10356 GCA_050998655.1 Actinomycetota bacterium | reverse complement strand
GGACTGGGTCGAGGGACTCCACCAGGACTGGTGCATCAGCCGCCAGCGTTACTTCGGAGTTCCTATTCCCGTGTGGTACGAGATCGATGAGACCGGCGCCGTGAACTACGAGAAGCTGATCGTGCCCGAGAAGGCAGACCTGCCGGTCGATCCCTATGCCGAAACCCCCACGGGGTATTCGGCAGAACAGCGCGGCCGGCCCGGCGGCTTCACGGGCGACCCCGATATCTTCGATACGTGGGCCACCTCGGCGCTGACCCCGTTGATCGCATCGGGATGGCCTGATGATCTCGTGCGGCACGAAGCTCTCTATCCGAACGACTTGAGGCCCCAGGCCCACGACATCATCCGCACGTGGGCGTTCGTCACGATCACGCGCGCCTTTCTGGAGGACGGCTCGATCCCGTGGAAGCACGCTGCGATCTCCGGATTCGTGCTCGACCCGCTTCGCAAGAAAATGTCCAAGTCCAAAGGCAACGTCACCTTGCCAACTGAGCCGCTCGACCAGGTTGGCGCCGATGCAACGCGCTACTGGGCTGCCTCATCACGTCTCGGCGTCGATACCGCCATCGACAACAATGTCTTCAAGGAAGGTAAGCGTCTTGTCACCAAGATCAGAAACGCGGCCCGGCTCGTGCGACTCTACGAGGGAGGGGGCGGCGCGCCTACACATCCGCTGGACGTTGCGCTCCGGGCGCGACTTTCGAATGTGATCGCGGCGGCCGACGAGGAGTGGGAATCGTGGGACCATGCCGGTGCCTTGGAGGTGATCGAGTCGTGGTTCTGGTCGGATTTCTGTGATAACTATCTGGAGCTTTCCAAGAGTCGCGCTTACGCGGGCGACCCCTCTGCCCTAGCCACGCTGCGAGCAGGGCTCGACATCGTGTTGCGACTGTTCGCCCCCTTTCTTCCTTACATCACCGAAGAGGTGTGGAACGCAGATAGAGAAACTCCGCGTTCCATTCACCAGGAAGCGTGGCCGCGCAGAGATGAGCTTTTGGGGGCAGAGGACGCCGGCTCCTTCGACGCCGCGGTCGAGGTCCTGACCCAGGTTCGGCGCGCCAAGTCGCAGGCCAAGGTGTCGATTCGCTTCCCCGTCGAGCGGCTGGAGATCGAGGCGCCTCGAGCAACGCTCGAGCTGCTGGAGCCGGTCATGGACGACGTGTCTTCCACGCTTGCCGCCGAGAGTTACGAGCTTCGAGCGAGCAGTGACGAGTCGATCACCACACAGATCACGTTGGGGCAGGCTCCGTCCAAGGCCCCTGCGCGGAAGTAACGTGCCGGAACTTACGCAAAGGTGACCTAGAAAATGAGCTTTCAGGAAGCGGTCTCATACCTCGACGCGCTCGGCGTCGACCACATGCGCTCGAGGAGCCCGTCGACATATCGGATCGAGGCGTTGCTCGAGCTGCTCGACCATCCCGAGCGGGCAGTGCCGGCGATTCATGTCACCGGCACCAACGGCAAGACGTCGGTGGCGCACATCTCAACCAGCTTGCTGCGAGCCTCCGGTCTCAAGGTCGGCACCTACACGTCTCCTCATCTTCAAAGCGTTACCGAACGCATTGCGCTCGACGGTGAGCCGATCGACGAACATTCCTTCGGCAACCTGTTTGATTACGTGTTGCCCTATCTCGAACTGATTGACGAACGTGTCAGTTACTTCGAATTGTTGACGGGAATGTTCTTTCTGTGGGCGGCCGACAACGCCCAAGCAGCAGTGGTCGAAGTGGGACTCGGAGGTCGCTGGGATGCAACCAACGTACTCAACGCAGCCGTCGCCGTGATCACAAATATCGGCCTCGAGCACACTGAGCTTCTGGGCTCGAACACCGAGACCATCGCCAAGGAGAAAGTAGGAATCATCAAACCGGGTGCGTCGGTAGTGACCGCCGAGAGATCGCCCAGCGTGTTAAGAGTGATCTCGGATGAGGCGGCAGGGCAGGGGGCCGATCTGGCGACGCTCGAGCGGGACTTCTCCGTGCTCGACAACAGGGTTGCGTTCGGGGGCCGGTATCTCGCCCTGCAGACCACCAAAGCGCGCTACGACGATCTCTTTCTGCCGCTGCACGGCAGCCATCAGGGGATCAATGCGGCGGTTGCGCTCGAGGCCGTTACCAGGTTCCTGCCGGCGCAGCCACTGGGCACCGACGTGGTGCAGGAAGGCCTCGCACAAGCGCGCGTACCGGGTCGCCTCGAGAGCGTAAGGCTGGCGCAGGACGAGGTCACTGTGGTCCTCGACGTGGCCCACAACCCGGACGGCATGGCCGCGTTGGTGAACGGGCTCGCCGAGGAGTTCGTGTTCGACGACCTCGTGGTCGTGGTCGGCGTCCTGGCCGACAAGGACTACAGGGGGATGCTGGTCGAGCTGGCGCGCCTGCCTTGCATCCTTGTAGTCACACAACCACAGAGTGCGCGCTCGGTGGCGCCGTCCGATTTGGGCGCGACGGCGGCGGAGCTCGGCCTCGAATATGAGATCGTCTCCGAAGTCGGCGCCGCCGTGCACGCCGCAATCGGCTCGGCCCGCCAGGGCCGCCTGGTGTGCGTTACGGGATCGCACTACGTGGTCGGCGAAGCACGGCAGGCGCTAATGGATCAGCCCATAGATCAGGAGGATTCGTAATGACGGCTGCGCAGAGGACTTTCGTCATGGTCAAGCCAGACGGTGTAAGGCGCCGTCTCGTCGGGGAGGTCATCTCCCGCCTCGAGCAGAAGGGCTATGACATCGTCGCCATGAGGCTGTTTACGATCGACGAGGACCTAGCGGGCCGCCATTACGCGGAGCACACCGAAAAGCCGTTTTTCTCCGAGCTGGTGTCTTTTGTCACCTCGGGGCCGGTGGTGGCCATGGCCGTCGAGGGAGCGGAGGCGGTCTTGGGCTGCCGTCAGATCATGGGCGCCACGAACCCCCTGGAGGCGGTCCCCGGCTCGATTCGCGGCGATTACGCCACCGAGATCACGTTCAACATCGTGCACGGGTCGGACTCGCCGGAGTCGGCGGCGCGAGAGCTGGAGTTGTTTTTCGGCTAGTCTGTCGACTCCTATACAGCTAGCCGAATTTGGGGTGTGTTTCAGATGAAATCGGTCTTTCAATTCATCGGGCGAGATATGGCCGTCGACCTCGGGACCGCAAATACGCTGGTCTACGTGCGCGGCCGCGGCATTGTGCTGAACGAGCCCTCGGTGGTCGCCATCAACACCAAGACGGGCGCCATCCTGGCGGTCGGCTCCGAGGCCAAGCAGATGATCGGACGGACGCCGGCTCACATCGTTGCAATTCGTCCGCTCAAGGACGGGGTCATCGCCGATTTCGACGTCACCGAGAAGATGCTGCGCTACTTCATCCAGAGGGTCCACAGACGGACCTTTCTCGCCAAGCCTCGCGTGGTCGTGTGTGTGCCCTCAGGCATTACCGGAGTCGAGCAGCGAGCGGTCGAGGAGGCGACTATCTCGGCCGGCGCACGCAGCGCGTTCATCATCGAAGAGCCCATGGCTGCGGCCATCGGCGCCGGGCTCCCGGTTCACGAACCCACCGGCAACATGGTCGTTGACATCGGTGGCGGCACCACCGAGGTTGCGGTTGTCTCGCTCGGAGGCATTGTCACGAGCCAATCGATCCGCATCGGCGGCGACGAGCTCGACGAGGCAATCATCAACTACATCAAGAAGGAGTACTCGTTGATGCTCGGCGAGCGCACCTCCGAAGAGATGAAGATGGCGATAGGGTCGGCCTTTCCCATGCCCGAGGAGCAGCAGGCCGAGATCCGGGGCCGTGACCTCGTGGCCGGTCTCCCCAAGACGATCGTGGTCTCGGCCGAGGAGATCCGGCGGGCAATCGAGGAACCGGTGAACCAGATCGTGGACGCGGTCAAGAACACGCTGGACAAGACCCCACCCGAGCTCGCCGCCGACATCATGGACAAGGGCATCGTCCTCGCCGGGGGCGGCTCGCTCCTGAAGGGCCTCGACGAGCGCCTCAAGCATGAGACCGGCATGCCCATCCACATCGCCGAGGACCCGCTGTGGGCCGTGGCGATCGGCTCGGGCAAGTGCCTCGAGGAGTTCGAATCGCTCAAGCGGGTGCTGATCTCCTCGACCCGCCACTAATAAAGGACCGAGTGGTAGTGAGGTGACCATAGAGAGCATCTATCCACCACTCGGGCCCGGTTCGGGCTAGGATGACGCTCGAAGGACGGCGCGCGCAGCCACGCGCCGAGGCCGTCCCCCGTTTTGCAGCGCTTGTTGCACTGAGGTCTTGACTGAGATGTATCGCCGAGTAGGGCGAGGGCGAGTGTTGTTGCTTGCCTTTGTGGCCCTGTCCATCGCCGTCGTGACGCTCGATTTCCGGCAGAACTCCGGAGGTCCGATCAAGCGCGCCCGCGATGTGACCGTCACTGTGGTGGCGCCCATACAGAGGGGTTTCACGACGGTCACTCGCCCCGTGGGGGGCTTCTTCTCTTCGTTGGCCGAGCTCACGAACCTCAGGGGCGAGAACGAGCGGCTCAAGGAACTCCTTGCTCAGGCGGAGGCCGACGCCGACGGGCTGCCCCAGATCGAGGCCGAGAACGAGGAGCTGCGCAAGCATTTCGAGCTGGCGAAGTCGTGGCGGACGATGGACAAAGTGCTGGCGCCCGTCATCTCCAACTCCCCCTCTAACTACAAGTGGGCGGTGGTCATCGGCAAGGGCAAGCGTCAAGGCATCCGGGTCGACAACGCAGTTATGAACTCGGACGGTCTGATCGGAAAGATCATTCGGGTCGATCGCAACTACTCCACGGTCTTGTTGCTGGTCGATCCGGCCGCCGCCGCCACCGCAAGCGTCGGAGATCTCGGCGACTCGGGACTCGTCGAGGGCAACGGCGGAGGCGAGAGGCTGACCCTCTCGTCAATCGATGTGACTTCCGAGGTGTCGGTCGGGGACGAGGTGGTCACCCTGGGGCGTGACCAGGGAATCTTTCCTCCCGGCATCGAGATTGGCTTCGTGGCAGAAGTAGGTGGCTCGGCGGCCGCGTTGGAACAGCTCATAACCGTCGAGCCATCCGTCGACTTCAAGTCTCTCCAATTTGTAACGGTATTGCTCGAAACCGGTGACGAGCTCCAGCCCAAGAAGAAGAACAAGTGAGCGCGCGCGCATCACGCCCCAATGGCATCCTCGCCGAGGTCGGCCTCTCCCGCATCGCGGCGGTCACTGCGACGGTCGTGGTCGCGGTTGCGTTGCAATCGACCGTGCTGGCGCGCCTCACCCTGCTTGGTGTGATTCCTCAGTTGATTCTCGTCGTGGTGGTATGCCTGGCCTATACAGACGGGGAGCGCGTGGGAGTCGTGACGGGTTTCTTCGGCGGGCTGTTGCAGGATCTTCTTTTGCCTCAGTCAATAACAGGGCTTACTGCGCTGGTGTACACGCTGGTCGCGTTCGCTGTGGGGATGTTCCGTATCTATGCTCCGCAGGATTCCGTGCTGGCCCCCGTTTTCGCGGTCGCAGTGGCAACCACAGTTGCCGAGTTCGGTTACGCAACAATGGCAATCATGCTGGGGCAGGAGTGGGTCGGGTTCGAGTTCACTATCAAGGTGGCGGGACTCGTCATTCTCTACAACGCGCTGCTGACGCCGTTCGTGTATCCGTTGGTGAGAAAGGTCGCCAATCGCTACCGCCCGGAGAAGGTGTATCGCTGGTGAGCGGCTTCACTGGGCCCACCGAGGAGGGCCGCAGCGTCTTTGGAATCGACCGCCTTCTTCTGCGGTTGACGGTGTTCGGAACGATCATCGTGACGATATTCGTTGCACTGTTCTCGCGGCTGTGGTTCCTGCAGGTGTTGGAAGCAAGCGAGTTCCGCCAGCTCGCCAAGCAGAACCGCACTCGCCTGGTCGAGTCAGAGCCGCCGAGGGGACTTATCCTCGACCGCAACGGCAGGATGCTGGTTCGCAACCGCCGATCTCTGTCGGTGACTGTGGATCGCCAGATCGTCGACACTCACAAGAAGACACGCAAGGTGCTCCACCGTCTCTCGGCGCAGCTGGATATACCCGTCAAAGAGCTGAAGGACAACCTCCAGGACGAGGCCGTGTCGCCGTACAAGCCGGTAGCAGTAGCCCTTGACGTGCGGGAGCAGGACACCTTCTACATTCGAGAAAATCTGGAAGACTTTCCCGGCGTAGCGGTCGAGCTTCTGCCGGTGAGAACTTATCCGCGTGAAGAGATGGCGGCGCAGATCCTCGGTTACGTCGGTGAGATCTCAGAGGACCTTCTGAAGTCCGAACACTACGGATCGAGGAGTTATAGGGCGGGGGACATCGTCGGACGCGACGGGATCGAGTTCACCTACGACCGCTTTATCCGGGGACGGCCGAGCCTTGATAGGGTCGTGGTGAACTCAGCCGGCGATGTGGTCGGCTCCGACCCGCGGCGGGAGGAACGACCGGGCGACGATCTGTATCTCACGCTGGATGCCCGCATTCAGAAGGTCACCGAGAAAGCTCTGGCTTCGGGCATCGAGGCGGCGCGCGCCGCTTATCAGGCCCCCTCGGGCGGCGCTGTGGTCATGGATCCCGACAACGGCGAGATCATCGCCATGGCCAGCTATCCCACCTTCGACCCCTCCATCCTCGCCGACGGCTATAGCCAAAAGGATGCTCGCAAGCTGGGGGCGGCCACGCCGGACGACAACTCCGACGACCGGCTGTTGAACCGACCTGTGTTGGGAGGCTTTCCACCCGGCTCGACCTTCAAGGTCGTCACCGCCGGAGCTGCGATGTGGTCCGGAGTGGCGACGCCGGCGACGTTCCTGGGGTGCCCCCCATCAACCGTCTTTCCTCCCGAAGGAGGACCCGGCAGCGTGATCTATAACAACTGGACTTCCGCCGATATGGGCTACATGGGATGCGCGGAGTCGCTCGAGGTCTCGTGCGACACCTTCTATTACCAGCTGGGATGGGCAATGGCAGAGGCTACCGGAGCGGCCCTGGGCGATGGGAGCGAACGTTTCCAGGACTACATGAGGATCGCCGGCTTCGGTCGCGAAACTGGGATCGACCTACCCTACGAAGCCGAAGGCAGGGTTGCCGATGACGCTTGGTGTGAGGCCTATCGTGACTACTTCTGCCCGATCGGATGGCTACCCGGATACACCGTGAACATGTCCATCGGTCAGGGCGAACTGATAACCACCCCTCTGCAGATGGCAGTGACTTATGCGGCTATTGCCAACGGCGGTCGCATTGTCAAACCACATCTAGGAATGTCTGTGGGACGCACAGACGAGACGGGCGAGGTCAAGATACTGAAGGATTTCAAGTCCAAGACCGTGCGCAGACTGCCTCTCGACGGGGCCGAGCTGGCACCGCTGCAACAGGGGCTCGTCGACGTCATATCGGGAGATCAGGGAACTGCCGCGTCGGCCTTCGCGGGCTATCCTCAGGGCAGCTTCCCGGTCGCCGGCAAGAACGGGACGGCTCAGATCGGCTCCGTCGATTCCGGCCTCAACTACGCGTGGTTCACCTCTTATGCCCCCGCCGACGATCCCGAATACGTCGTGGTCACTTATCTCGAGAAGGCCGGTCACGGAGGCGAGAGCGCCGCTCCGGTGGCGCGTCAGATCTACGAAGCGATCTTCAATGTCGACGATAACCCCAACGTGGGGCTCAGCCAGGACTTCTCAGGATAGTGATGCAGGGAACGTTCGCCGACGCCGTTGATCGCATCGGAGGAGAGCCCGTCGCCGCGCGCATGGCGAGGAAGGCTCCGATACGTCACCTCGATCCCATGCTGCTGCTGGTGACTCTGGCGCTGAGCGTTTTCGGGGCGGTCATGGTCTTCACCGCCACCGCCACCAAGCAACAGACGCTGGGCCTGGATCCGAGCCAGTACCTGAAGCGTCAGATCGCCTACGCCGCCGCGGGCGCCGTCATCTTGCTGATCGTGAGCTTCATCGACTACCGCTATGTAAGGGCACTGGCGCCTTTTCTTTATGGAGCCGGTGTGCTTTCGTTGCTATTGGTACTGACCCCTCTCGGAGACGAAAGGGGAGGGGCACAGAGCTGGTTCGACTTCGGTTTCTTCCAGGTGCAGCCTTCGGAGTTCGCCAAGGTGACGACCGTTATAGCCGTTGCTGCCTTCCTGGGCGAGCGCAAGGGTGAGATCCGAGTGCGCGATGTTGCCGTCGTGGTGCTGCTGGTCGGCTTGCCCAGCGTGCTCATCGTGGTAGAACCCGACTTCGGTTCGATGCTCGTGTTCGTTGCGCTTCTGGCCGGCCTGCTGTTGCTGGGAGGCGCCAAGATCAGGCACTTTGTATCGCTGGCGGTATTGGGCTTGATCGGCATCATCATGATTCTCCAGGCAGGGTTTCTCCAGGCCTATGAGATCGAGCGCATAACAGCCTTTCTCGACAAGGATCCCGATGTTCAATCCGAGGGCTGGACGCTGACTCAGGCGAAGATCGCCATCGCGTCCGGCGGACTCAACGGCAAGGGCCTGGCGGAGGAGAGGACGCAAACGACGTTGGACTTCGTGCCCGAGCAGCACACCGATTTCATCTTCACGGCGATCGCCGAGCAGCTTGGTTTCGTGGGAGGGGCTGCGTTGCTCGGCCTCTTCGCTCTATTGTTATGGAGAGCCCTTCGAATCGCCACGTTGTCGCGCGATCTCTTCGGAACCCTCGTGGCCGGGGGCATTGCGACGATGTGGGTCTTTCAACTGTTCATCAACGTCGGTATGACCATGGGAATCATGCCGATCACGGGACTCACACTCCCGTTTATCTCTTTCGGAGGTTCGAGTATGGTCGTCAACTTCCTGTCCGTGGGCTTGTTGCTCAACATCCATATGCGGCGCTACCTGTGAGCGAAGGAGCGCCTCGCCCGCGCGAAAAGGCGGCCGATCTCGACAGAGAGATTCCAGCGGACGGCGCAGAGCAACGCCGGCCCAGTCGCAGGTCGCAGCGTCGTCCCCGAAAACGCCGCCCGCCTCAGGCTGCGGTAAATCGCGTCATGCTCGTGCATGCGGACCCGGCCGGCACGCAGATCGCCGTGCTCGAAGACGAAGTGATTGTCGAGCACTACGTCACGCGCCCAGATGAGCGCTCAATGCTCGGCAACATCTATCTCGGTCGAGTGCAGAACGTCCTTCCCGGAATGGAGGCAAGCTTCTTGGACTTCGGAGCTGCCCGCAACGGCGTGCTGTACGCGCGCGAGGTTGGTATTGCCGGCGAGGAAGGTGCCGAGCTGCCGCGGATCGAAACCGTGCTGCGCTCGGGCCAGCACATCATCGTCCAGGTGACGAAGGATCCGATGCGCTCTAAGGGCGCCCGCCTCTCCGCCCTGGTATCGCTGGCGGGACGACATCTCGTGCTCGTGCCCGAGGCCAGCTCGCTGGGCGTGTCGCGCCGGCTGGCAGACGATGAACGCAGCCGCCTGCGAGACATTGCTCAGGAACTGCGGCGAGAAGGACACGGACTGATTGTGAGAACGGCCGCCGAAGGTGCGTCGCGCCCCGACCTCGAAGCCGATCTGCAACGCCTGATCGCCGTGTGGGAGACGATCTCCGCCAAAGCAAAGAGGGCCAAGGCGCCCGCTCTTCTGTACGAAGAACCCGAGCTCGAGCTCAAGGTGGTGCGCGACCTCTTCAATCGCGACGTCAAGAAGTGCGTGGTCGACGACCGGATGCTCGAAGAGATGCTGCGCTCGTACGTGCGCGAAACAACCCCCGAGCTCGACGAGAGGCTGTCGCTCTACGAAGGTGACCTGCCGATTTTCGAGGAGTATCGGGTCGCCGAGCAGATCCGCAAGTCGCTCGATCGCAAGGTGTGGCTTCCTTCCGGGGGGCACATCGTGATCGACCGGACCGAGGCGATGACCGTCATCGACGTCAACACGGGCAAGTTCGTCGGCAAGACGAATCTGGAGGAGACCGTCTATCGGACCAACCTCGAAGCCGCCTCCGAGGTCGCACGGCAGCTCCGCGTGAGGGACATCGGCGGGATCAGCGTCGTCGACTTCATCGACATGGATGAAGCCTCAAACCGCGATGCGGTCGCGGCCCACTTCCGGGGGCGGCTGCAGCTGGACCGCTCCCGCACGCAGGTCTACGACATCTCGCCCCTCGGCCTGGTTCAGATGACCCGCAAGGGGGTGGCGGCGGGGATCGTGGAGGCGTTCTCGGACCCCTGCCCGACCTGCGAAGGGCGGGGGATCGTGATCCACGACGTGGACTGAGCGACAACCCCCGGTGCCGAGTGGTGGTGAGATGGTCATGTAGGTCATCTGATGACACCCTCTGTGTCAACCTCCCTCCTCAAGCGGCAGCCCCGGTTGCCAGGTCGCGCTCAGCGAAAGCACGGGCTGCGCCGTGCCGACTCGGGTCGT
>JBPCPZ010000036.1:0-4687 GCA_050998655.1 Actinomycetota bacterium | reverse complement strand
CATAAATGTTATCGGTGGCTTCGGCCGGGAGCTCGTATCCGTCCGCGATACCGCGCAGGCCGGCGGCGAGGATGACCGAGAATGCGAGATACGGGTTGCACGCCGGATCAGGTGAACGGATCTCGATACGCGTCGACTGCTCCTTTTTCGGCTTGTACATAGGCACTCGTATGAGCGCCGAGCGGTTGTGCCTCCCCCAGCACACGAAAACGGGGGCTTCTGGCACGGGATAGCCGCGGCCCGTCACAAGCCGCTTGTAGGAGTTGACCCATTGATTGGTCACTGCGGTGATCTCGCCGGCGTGCGTCAAGAGTCCTGCGATGAACGCCTTTGCCGTCTTGGAGAGGTGATACTCGTCCGAGGAATCATGGAAGGCGTTCTGGTCCCCCTCGAAGAGGGAGAGATGAGTGTGCATTCCCGAGCCGGGCAAATCGGTAAGCGGCTTGGGCATGAAAGTCGCGTAGAGACCCTTACGGGCCGCTATCTCCTTAACGATCAGCCGGTAGGTCATGACCGAGTCAGCCATGGTTATTGCATCCGCCATGCGTAGGTCGATTTCGTGCTGAGAGGGGGCGACCTCATGATGTGCAAACTCGACGGGGATACCCATGTGCTCCAGCACGTTCACCATTTCCCGTCGCAGATCCTGCGTGACATCGAGCGGAGTGAGGTCGAAGTAGCCAGCGGCATCGAGAGGCGTGGGCTCCTCCTGGTTCTTGAACAGGAAGAACTCCATTTCGGGATGGACGTAGAAGGAAAATCCGAGCTCTCCCGCCTTCTCGAGATTCTTGCGCAACACGTAGCGAGGGTCGCCCCAAAACGGCCTGCCGTCCGGCGTGTAGATGTCGCAGAAGACCCGGGCAACGCCGCCGTCGGAGCGCCCTTCCTCGACGGGCATGATCTGAAAAGTGCCGGCGTCGGGGCGCGCCAGCATGTCTGATTCTTGAACTCGGGCGAAGCCTTCGATCGCGGACCCATCGAACCCGATGCCCTCGTCAAACGCCTCTTCGAGCTCCTCCGAGGTCACTGCGAAGCTCTTCAGAAAGCCGAGCACGTCGGTAAACCACAGCCACACCAACCGAATACCCCGCTCTTCGACCGTCCGAAGCACATATTCCTGTTGCCGTTCCATGGTCCTGAGACTATGCCCGGAGTGTTTCGAGCACGTTACGGAGAAATCGCCCCGTCCCCGAAACGGTCGTGCTGGGGCTGGTCGGGACGGGCGGGGGGATTAGGCTGGATTCATGGTTCGCTTTGCTCTTGCCCAGCTCAACCAGGTCGTCGGCGACATCGACGGCAACCTGGCGCGCCTGTTCGAGGCTGCCTGCAGGGCAGCCGAATCGGACGCACAGCTATTAGTGGCTCCCGAGCTTGCGATCACCGGATATCCGCCCGAGGATCTCCTGTTGAAGAAGTCCTTTCTGAAGGCGAATCGGCGCGCCCTTAAGGACTTTGCCGCCAAGGCGCCGGACGTGACCGCAATCATCGGATTCGCCGACTCCAGTCCGAAAGGCCTCTGCAACGCGGCCGCCGTGTGCCATGGTGGCCGTGTCCAAGCCATCTATCACAAGCAGCTCCTGCCCAACTACGGGGTTTTCGACGAGCGTCGCTATTTTGATCCCGGTACATCCGTGCTGTTGATTGATACTCCTGCAGCCAGAATCGGCGTCTGCGTATGTGAGGACGCCTGGTTCCCTGAGGGCCCTATTGCACCCCTGGTAAACGCCGGTGCTCAAGTAATTGCACATATCAACGCCTCCGTTTTCCACAAAGGAAAGGTTGAGCTCAGGAACGACATGCTCCGGGAGCACTCCCAGCGTCACGCGATTTCGATCGTGTATCTCAACTTAGTCGGGGGCCAGGACGAGCTCGTGTTCGACGGTGGATCCACGGTTGTCTCTCCAACCGGGGAAGTCCTCGCGCGCCTGCCGCAGTTCACCGAAGCGTTCGAGGTTGTCGACGTCCCCATCGGGCCGGGGCAAGCAACGCGCGGCGCTCCCGCCAATCGAATCTCGCTGGGGCTCCGAGGTAGCAGAGGGGAATCGGCGCGTCCCCCGATGGAGCCTGAG
The DNA here is from genome assembly GCA_050998655.1 of Actinomycetota bacterium. GTDB lineage: Bacteria > Actinomycetota > CADDZG01 > CADDZG01 > WHSQ01 > JACDAL01. The sequence goes on along the minus strand of JBPCPZ010000036.1, from coordinate 2,618 downwards.
TTGACGCCCATTCAGGAGATCTACGAGGCGCTGAAACTTGGGCTTGCCGACTACGTGCGAAAGAACGGCTTCAACAAAGTCGTCGTCGGGCTCTCGGGAGGACTCGACTCGGCTCTCACTGCCACGATCGCTGCCGACGCACTGGGGCCCGAGAACGTGCTGACGATTGCGCTGCCCTCGGAGCACTCCACAGCTCATTCCTTGGACGATGCGCGCGACTTGGCACAGCGGCTCGGGGTCGAACTCTGGGAGATACCGATTGCAGACGTCTATCGCAGCTTTATGAGAGAGTTGGACGCGATCCTCGCGCTAGCAGATGAGGGCCTCGCCGAAGAGAACCTCCAGGCCCGCATACGAGGCATGCTGCTGATGTTCGTGTCCAACCGATGTGGGCACCTGGTGCTGGCGACCGGGAACAAGTCAGAGATGGCGTGTGGTTACGCAACTCTGTACGGGGACATGGTGGGAGCCTTTGCGCTGCTAAAGGACGTCTACAAGACTGAGGTTTATGAGCTGGCTCGCCTGTGTAACGCCTCCTCGGAAGTAATCCCCGACAACATCCTTGCGAAACCGCCTTCGGCTGAGTTGCGCCCGAACCAGAAGGACACCGACTCACTTCCTGCCTACGAAGTTCTCGATCCCATCCTGCAGGCCTATATCGAGCGGGACGAAGGAGTCTCGGACCTCGTCGCTGCAGGAATAGATGCCGGCCTCGCTTCAGAGATCATTACGCTAGTAGACCGCTCCGAATACAAGCGGCGCCAGGCGCCTCCGGGCCCGAAGGTAACCACTAAGGCGTTCGGGCGGGATCGGCGGTTCCCGATCACGAATCGCTGGCGCGAGCGCTCATGATGAGATGGACGGTAGTGTTGCTGTCGGATCGAGTGGACGACGTCAGAGATCTGCTGCCGGCGTTTCCACTCGCGCCTTTCGAGGTGCTCATTGCCTCGCTAAAGGACTCGACTCCCCTGGAGTTGAGTGCCCTCTCTCCCGACATCATGCTGCTCGACGCCCTCGAAGAGGTTGCTCCCGCAGAGGAGACCGCCCGGCGCCTGACCCTTGAGTGGAGCAGTTCCTTGCCCCCACTTCTGGCCGTGCTGAGCGAAGCGACGGTAGCTACCTTCCGCTTGGAGTCGGGGATCGACGACTTCCTGTTTGGCAGCTCCTCGAGCGCCGAGATTTCAGCTCGATTCGCCATGGCGGCCCGTCGAGTCGGGGTCGGAGAGCAGGCCCCGCTGCTGAAGGTCGGCGACCTCATCGTCAATCCCGACAACTATCAAGTCCATCTGAGAAACCGGCCACTCGACCTCACCTACAAGGAGTTCGAATTGTTGAAGTTCCTGGCCCAGAGAGCGGGCCGCGTCTGCGACCGGGGGCTGCTGCTGCAGGAAGTGTGGGGCTACGACTATTTCGGAGGAACCCGGACGGTCGACGTCCACGTGCGCAGGTTGCGGGCCAAGCTCGGCCCCGAGCACGAGACCCTGATCGAGACAATCCGTAACGTCGGCTACAGGCTGGTGGCCAGACCGCGCGAGCGCTGAGCGGGACCGCTTCGCCGAGTGGTAGCAGGACGCTCCATTCGGTCATCTCACGACCACTCGGCGCCGGGGTATTCTTTCCGCCATGACCAAACCACCTTCGACAGCAGCCATGGTAGGCAGGGGTGTGCTCGCCGGATTGGCGGGAACCGCGGTAATGACCGCCTTCCAGAAACTCGTCGAGATGCCGCTCACCGGGCGCGAGGACAGCTACGCGCCGGCGGACTTCGCCGAGCGAGTCTTGCCCATTCACCCCCAGACCGACGAGGGCCGGCAGCGCCTGAACTACGCAACCCACTTTCTGCTAGGCACAATGTGGGGCTCCGCATACGGCCTCGCGGCGGCCAGCGGCATGCGCCGAAAGCGGGCAGTCACAGTAGTGTTCGGCGCCGTCTACTCCGGCGATGTCCTGCTGAACACCGCGCTTGGTCTCTACCAGCCGTCAACCTGGTCGGGCCGGGACTGGATTATCGACGTCGGGGAAAAGTTCATCCAGGCCGCAGCAACGGGGGCCGCATTCGACCGCTTCTTGGATCCGGCTCGCTGAGCCTCCTAGCCGGCGCACCCCAAATGCGACTGTGCCGAAGAACATTTTGATCCTCAGATCCCAATACGGCGGAACCTCTTGACCTTGCTTGACGGCAAGGCTGCCGGAAGGAGCAAGCGTGAACTCTACGTGACAGGCTCACTATCAGCACCCCGATCCATGCCGAGAGTTGCCTTGACGAGCAGCGTCGCAACCTCGACACCGGCTCTTTCAGATCACGGCTTTCGCCCGATCTCAGGCGCCGTGAGCAGGCGGGGAGGCACCGGGCGGTCACGACAATATCGCAAGCCTCATTCTCGGCGATTCACCAACTCGGTAGAAAACGGGTAGAAATACGGGCCGAGGGGGCCTACGAACGCACTTAGCTGAACAGGCCGCTCTCACCTGCACAGGTGCAAATCGAGGGCCGCTAGCTCATCAGGTAGAGCACCGGACTTTTAATCCGGCGGGCAGGGTTCGAGTCCCTGGCGGCCCACTCAAAGTGGGCCGTTCCTGCTGATGCTTGTCATCCCGGCTCCAGCTGATCTTTGACG